>JAITDR010000069.1 GCA_031282465.1 Desulfovibrio sp. | reverse complement strand
AACCCGTTCCACAAGCCCGCGCCGGAACTTACGTAAAGGCGCATTCCTCGGAGTTGATACCAACCGTAAAGATAACCTTCGTTGAATTCGGCGACGATGCGCTGCAAACCCAGTATCTGCCCGCCGTGGGTATGCCCGGAAAGCTGCAGGTCGAAGCCTGCGGCGGCGCTCGCCGCAGCATTGCCGGGACGGTGGGCCAGTAGTATGCGCACTGCCGTTTGCGGCGCTCCGTCCGCGGCCGCGGCGCAGTCGGGCAAGGGCAGGCCGAAGCGCTCGGCCGCGATATCCGTCACTCCCGCCAGATACAACTGCCGGCCCCCGATGCTCAGCATACGCCCCTCATTAAGGAGCATATCCGTTCCCAGGGCGGAAAACATGCGCATCCAAGCCGGAAAACTCGAATAATATTCATGGTTGCCGGCGCAGGCGAAGACCCCAAAACGCGCGCGCAACTGCCGCAAAGGGGCGACGCTGTCCGCACGCTGCGCGGGCAGGCCGTCCACGATGTCGCCGGTCAGCACGGTCAGGTCGGGCTTGAGCCCGTTCACGGCGTCCACAACGGCCTCCGTCCAGGGTCTCAGCAGCAGGGGGCCTATGTGCAGATCGCTGATGTGCGCAATGCGCAGGCCGTCGAGTTCGAGGGGCAACCCGGGCAGCAGGCATTGCGTCTCACGCACATGCGGAACCTCCACGGCGCGGCGAAGGCCGTAAGCGGCCGCAAGCACGGCCGGACCGGAAAGCAGCAAGAACCGTCTGCCTTGGGAAAAACCGCTTGCGGACACGCCGCAAGGCCGCTTCGCCGTGAGCCGCAGCAAGCCCCGGACGAGCAGCACCGCATCGCGCAGCAGAACCGTCAGAAAAAGCATCAGACAGGTTACCAGCAACAGGCTCTGCGTCATCAGCACCGGCCGCGGCAGATCCGGCGACGAGAGACTCCCGAAAAAGAGCCGGATCAACAGATGCTGCTGCGTGGCAAGCAGCAGAACGAGCGCCGCGGCCGCTTTGAGCGGGCGCCGCACAGGCAGGAGGCAAACCAGCCGGAAAAGCAGATAAAAAAAGAGTACCGCCTCAATGAGGTGCAACATATACATGCTTCAGCCGGTCGTCGGAGGAACGCCGGGCAGGTATTTTTGCAGCACATCGAACAAGGCTTCGGTATCGACGGGTTTTGCGATATGGTCGTTCATGCCCGCCGAAAGGCAGCTTTCCACATCCTCGCGGAAGGTGTTGGCGGTCATGGCCACAATGGGTATCGCCGCCGCGTCGGGCCTGCCCAGGGCGCGGATGCGCCGCGTGGCCTCATAGCCGTCCATCTCCGGCATGTTGATGTCCATGAGGATGATATCGAAGGCGTCCGGGTTTTCGCTGAACAGTTTGACGGCTTCAAGGCCGTTTTCCGCGCTGGTGATGACGGCCTCGGCAGGTTCCAGAACGGCTTCCATGATTTCGCGGTTGATTTCCACGTCTTCGGCAAGCAGTATCCTGCACCCGCGCACCTTCTCCGGCACGGCGGGTTCGCCGTCGCCGGAGAGCGCCGCAGGCGGCGCGGCGTCGGGCACGGTTGCCGGCTCGGAGAACGGCACGGGTGCGCAGGTTTCGGCGTCCGGTTCGATCTTGCCGTCTTTGCCGGTCCTGGCGGCGGGCAGCGCCGCCGCAAAATTGAACGAAAAAGTGGAGCCTTTGCCGATTTCGGATTCGACCCGCAGATCCCCCCGCATCAATTCGGCAATGGACTTGGAAATGGCAAGGCCCAGTCCCGTCCCGCCGAACCTGCGGGCCGAGCCCGCGTCCGCCTGTTCAAAGGGACGGAAAAGCCTGCCCTGCACTTCGGGAGAAATACCGATACCGGTATCGGAAACCGCGATGCGGATCAGGCAGACGCCGTCGTTTTCGGCTTCCAGCGCGACGCTGACGGTAATCGTGCCCTGTTCGGGAGTGAATTTTACGGCATTGGACAGCAAATTTGCCGACACCTGGGTAATGCGCTGTTCATCCGAAATGATGTTTTGCGGCAGCTTTTTGTCCAGGTCGAGGATGACGGTTTGCTTTTTCTCGCTGATCTTGAAGGAAAAAAGCCGGACGACGCGGTCAATCAATTCGGGGAGTGAAAATTCTTCAAAGAACAGTTCGAATTTCCCGGTTTCAATTTTGGACATGTCCAGAATATCATTGATGACGCTCAGAAGGTGGTCGGCGGCGTCCTCTATCCTGTTCAGGCACTCTTCTTTCTTTGCGGGAGCGGGCGAAGTCTTGGCGATGCCGGTCATGCCGATGATGGCGTTCATCGGCGTGCGCATTTCATGGCTCATGCGCGAGAGAAAATTGCTTTTGACGCGGTTTGCCTCTTCGGCTTCCGTTGTGCGTACTCTTAGTTCCTCCGTGCGTTCTGCGACGCGTTGCTCCAGATTGGCGGCCAAATCGGCCAGGGCGTACTCGGCGCTGTACCTGACCCGCATGTCCCGTGAAATGTGGTGCAGGCAGATGCCGATGCCGATGAGTCCCGCGCACCACAACAGGGCGAGCGACCGGCAGATGCTTTTTTCCGCGTCGCCGGCGGCCGATATGTAAGGGGCAAGGGGAACGGCCACGCTGATGCCGCCGCACAGTTCACCGGGGATGTAGCCCTGCGAGGTGTGGCAGTTCAAACAACTGTCCGCCGTCTCCAGACCGCGCATCAGGCGCATGTAGTCGACCCCGTCCACCCGGACCGCCTCGCCGACTTCCACGCGTTCCCGTTTTTCGAGAAGCGCGAGAGCATCGGACTCCCACGCGTCGGGCGCGTTGTTGCCGTCGATGGGCGTCCTGCTGGTGATGTGGCCCATGGCGTTGCGGTTCCGGTTGCCCATCTCGTGCATGATGATCGCCATGAAGGCGGGATTCAGCCCGGAGAGCACTTCCTCGAAACGTTGAGCGGTTCCGGCGGCGCCTGCGGAGAGTTCGGAAGGCGGGGGTATTTGCGCGGCGTCTTGCGTATACAGCCCGTTGTACAGAGCGTCCATGTCCTTGTCGAGTACCGTTCTCGCCTGTATACGGGCCGAATCCAGCGCATGCTCCCGCACCTGCACTATGTTGTACCACAGGGAAAAGGCGATGCACGCCGTCCAGCCCGCCGCCAGCAACAGCGTAAAAATGCGCAAACGAAAGGTGCTGCGTTTTTGGGAAACGCCGATCTCCTCATGCACCGTTGTTCCGCCGGGCACGCTTTCGATGCTCGCTTCCTCATGACAAGGTACAGCTTTGCCGGTCATACCCGTTGTCCGTATACATTGTTTGCCGGGCAGGCGTCGCCGGAAGTCCTTGCGGCGGCACAAGCATACGGACGGCACGAGGCGATGTCAGATCAGGAACAGGGTAGCCAGCCCGAGAAAAAGGAAAAAACCGGCGCCGTCCGTGATGGCCGTCAAAAAAATGCTTGATGCCTGTGCCGGGTCGCGCCCCATTTCTTTCAGCAGCACGGGAATGGACGCGCCGGCAAGCGCCCCGAGTACCATATCCGTCAGGAGCGCCGCGGCCATGACCGCGGCCAGATCCGTCCGTCCGGTGAATAGGGTCAGAAGCGTCAGAATCAGTATACCGAGAATGAGGCCGTTGGCAAGGCCGATTTTGCCTTCGCGCCGCACGGCGTTCCAGGCTTTGCGGCGTGAAAACTTGGCTGTGGCCAGACTGCGGATCATGACCGCCAGAGCCTGTTGCCCGGTATTGCCCGCCTGGTTGGCCACCATAGGCATGAAGACGGCCAACAGGGCCATCTGCCCGATGGTCCCGTCGAACAGGTAGACGACGCAGGCCGCGAGGGCGGAGTTCAGCATGTTGACGATAAGCCAGGGCAGGCGCATTTTCACAGATTCGAGCCAGGGCGTTTCGGGGCTTTCGTCCTGCCCCGCGCCCACCATGCCCAGCATATCCTCGCTCGCCAGGTCGTTGATGATGTCGATGACGTCGTCGTGGGAAACAATGCCGAGAAGCCGGCCTTGATGGTCCACAACCGGCAGGGTCATGAAATTATAGTGACCGATGACGCGGGCAACCTCTTCGCGGTCCGTGTCGAAGGTGACGGAAACCGGTTCCCGGTTTTTCAGGACGGCCTTCAGCGGCATGCCGGGCGGACAGAGCATGAGATCGCGCAGCGAAAGCACGCCGGTGAGTACGTTGTCGTCGTCCACGATGTAGCCGTAATAGGGGATTTCCTTGTCGGCCAGTTCCGCGCGTATCTTGCGTATGGCCTCGTCGGCGGAGATGTCCTGCTTGAGGATGATGATTTCCGTGTTCATGACCCCGCCCGCCGTTTCCGGGTCGAAAGCCATGAGGGTGCGTATTTCGTCCGCGTCCTTGCTGTGGAGTTTGCTCAACAGGGCGTCGCTGTGCTCTTCCTCCAGTTCGTCCAGAACATCGGCGGCGTCGTCCGGGGACATTTCCCCCACTATGCCGGCGGCTGTGTCCGCATCGAGGTGTTCCAGCAGGTCCACCCGGACGTGTTCGTCCAGTTCGGCGACGGCTTCGGCGGCTTCCTCCCGCGGAAGGGCCGTGAGCAGTTCCACCTGTTCCTTGAGGCTCAGGCGCTCCAGGTGTGCGGCCATATCCGCCGGATGCCGGCGTTCGGTCTCCTGTCCGTCGAAGCCGTCGTCCGGGGCAGGCTGCGCCGCCTCCGCCTGTTCCGGCGTCTTATCCGGAGGGGATGCCGGGGAAAGTGTCTTACTCATCCGTCGCCCGTTTACAGAAGATACAGGGGGAGTGAAACGCGGGGGGCGCGACAGGGGGGCGCAACTCCCCTTGACGAAACATGGTCTGTGCCGCACAATGCGGCAATACCGGGACGATACGTCAATATCATGAAATACCGTGATAATACGGCAATACTGTGACAATACGGCGGTTTTTCCAAGGCATCTCTATCACATAAGTCCGGTGTAGACAATCCATGCCCAGAGCCGCTTTCGATGTTTTTTTCAGAGGTCCGGCCCGCGAACACCTTATTCGGGCCGTCAGGGAGGCACTGGCGGAAGACGGCACGGACGTCGCCGCCAATGCCGTATTCGACGCCCGCGACGTCTTGCGCGCCGAAATCGTCGCCAAAGAGGACACGGTGCTTGCCGGCCTGCCTCTGGTGCCGATTATTCTGGCCGAAACGGCCGCGTCGGAACCCGGCGCGCGGGAAACGGGCACATCCGCATCCGCGGCCTTGGGAGGGGGTTCGGCGTTGCCTGCACCCGGCGAGTGGGAAACGGCGGCATACGCCGAAGACGGCGATTGCCTTACCGCGGGCGCAGTGACGGCTTGCGTCGCGGGGAGCGCCCGCGTTGTCCTGCGGGCGGAGCGCGTTATCCTGAATTTTTTATGCCGCCTTTCCGGTATAGCCGCATTGACGCGCAAGTATGTGAACGCGCTTGAAGGCACGGGCGTGCGCCTCCTCGACACGCGCAAGACCGCGCCGGGCCTGCGTTATCCGGACAAGTACGCGGTACAGGCGGGGGGGGGCTGCAACCATCGTAAAAATCTTTACGAGATGGCCATGCTCAAGGACACCCACATTGAAGCCGCGGGCGGCATCACCGCCGCCGTGCAACGCCTGCGCGCGCATCTCCCCCCGCATGTACCCGTGGAAGTTGAATGCCGGACAAGCTCGGAAGCCATGGAAGCCGCCGTTTGCGGCGTTTCACGCATAATGCTTGATAACATGAGCCCCGAAATGGTAGGAAGTACCCTTGCTATGCTGCCTCCTCATGTGGAAGTCGAACTAAGCGGAGGAATAGATTTGCACAATATCAGAAGTTTTGCTTTTGCCGGCGCAAAACGCAGGGCGGACTTTATCTCCGTGGGCCGCATCACGCATTCCGCGCCCGCTGCCGATTTCAGCATGCGGATATGCCGGCCGTAAGGGAATTTCCGATGAAGCCGCGGGCCGCAATGCCGGCATGCACCGCGCCGAAGCGTGATGTCGGCGACAGGATAGAGGAACTGCGCGTCCGCTTCGGGGCCGACCTGACCGTGGTCGGGCATCATTACCAAGCCGACGAGGTGGTCGCCCACTGCGACCTGTGCGGGGATTCCCTCGAACTGGCGCGTAAGTGCGCAATGCTGGAAACGCGGCATATCATGTTTTGCGGGGTGTATTTCATGGCCGAGTCGGCCGCGCTGCTCGCAGCAAAGGGCGTGCGCGTGCATCTGCCCGAGCCGTCGGCCGAGTGCAGCATGGCCCTCATGTCGCCTGCCGCGCTGCTGCGCGAGGTGATGAAGAAACTGACCCGCAACGGACGCAAGGTTGTCCCCTTGGCATACGTGAATTCCTCCCTCGGGGTAAAAGCCGTCGCCGGCGGGTTCGGCGGCGCGGTATGCACCTCGGCCAATGCCGGGACCATGCTGGAGTGGGCGTTGCGGGAAGGCGACGCCGTGCTTTTCCTGCCCGACAAAAATCTGGGCTGCAATACCGCCGATGCGCTCGGCCTGCCGGAACAGGACAGGCATATCCTGCGCATAGTCCGTGGAGCGAAGGAATTGGACACGGCTGCAGCGGACAGGGCGCGGCTGCTGCTCTGGCCGGGCTTTTGCTCCATACACACGCGCTTCAACCTGCGCCAAGTGGAAAGACTGCGCTCGGAGCATCCGGGCGCGACCGTCGTCGTGCATCCGGAATGCACTCCGGCCGTGACGGCATCGGCGGATGCGGTGGGGTCCACCGCCTTCATCCTCCGTTACGTCAACGAAGCCCCGGACAATGCCGTCCTCGGAATCGGCACGGAAATCAACCTCGTGGAACGCCTTGCGCGCCGGCACGCGGGAAGGCTGACCGTGCTGCCTCTTGTCGAAAGCGCATGCACCCACATGGCCCAGACAACGGAAGAATCTTTGTGCGAAGCGCTTGAAGCCCTGAGCCGGGCGGAGGATACCGGAGAAGCATCACCGTACAGAGTACAGATAAAAAGCGAACTTCAGGCGCCCGCGCGAGCCGCCCTTGAACGCATGCTGGAGCGTTGCGCCCGGGGGAATTAATACGCATCGGAGGCTGGATGCAGACAGAGAGACGCCGGCACACCGTGCTGATCATCGGCGCAGGCTTGGCCGGCTGCATTGCGGCCCTGCGCCTTGCCGATCGGGGCATACAAGTCACCCTACTGTCCTCGGGCAGCGAAGACCACCCTCCCAATTCCGTCCTGGCCCAAGGCGGCATAATTTATCGCGCGCACGACGGGAACGACGCGGCGCGGCTTGAAGAAGACATCATGACGGCGGGACACCGCATCAACAACCCCGACGCCGTGAAATTCCTCGCCGCGGAAGGTCCGAACGCCGTCGACGAGATACTCATAGACCGTCTGGACGTGCCGTTCGACCGCATAGACGGCTCCCGTCGGGATCTGACGCGGGAGGCCGGACACTCCGCGGCGCGCATCCTGCACTGTGCCGACCACACCGGCCGCAGCATCATGGAATGTGTCGGTCGAGCCGTGCGCGATAATCCCTGCATCGACCTGCATGAAGGATGTTCCGCCGTGGATCTGCTGACCTCGCATCACCACAGCCGGGGCATGACCTACCGCTACCAACTGGCGAACCGTTGTTGCGGGGCCTATGTGCTGAACGAAGCAACGGGCGTCGTGGAAACCATGCCGGCCGACATTACGGTGCTGGCCACGGGGGGAGCCGGGCGGGTCTACCTGCATACTTCCAATTCCCGCGCGGCTACAGGCTCGGGCATTACCATGGCCGGCAGGGCCATGGTACGGCTCATGAACATGGAATTCATGCAGTTCCACCCGACCACCCTGTTTTATCCCGAACCGCGCCGTTTTCTCATCACTGAAGCCATGCGCGGTGAAGGAGCCAGGCTGTTTGCGGGAAAGGGCGACTATTTCATGGAACGCTGCGACCCCCGAGGGGATCTCGCTCCGCGCGATATCGTGTCGCGTTCCATTGTGGACGTGTTGCTGCGCAACGGCGACCCCTGCGTGTTCCTTGACCTCGGCGGGGTCAGTCACGATCTTG
>JAITDR010000065.1 GCA_031282465.1 Desulfovibrio sp. | reverse complement strand
TTGTTCCGCACGGCTATGTGCAGAGCCTTGGGAGACCCCACCAGGATCACAAGCCTCTTGCCCCGCGTGACCCCGGTATACAGGAGGTTGCGCTGCAACAGCATGTAATGCTGGACCAGGACGGGCATGACCACGGCCGGATATTCCGATCCCTGGGCTTTATGCACGCTTACCGCGTAAGCTGTCGTGATTTCATCCAACTCGTCGAAGGCATACAGCACGTTCTTGTCGTCATAGCGCACGGTCAGCTCTTTTTCTTCCGGATTGACGAGACAGATGCGCCCTATGTCGCCGTTGTAGACGTCCTTGTCGTAATTGTTGCGCAACTGCATCACTTTGTCGCCCAGGTAAAAGCGCCGCTCGCCCCGCTTCACCCATGCGTCCTGCCGGTTCAGCGCCTCCTGAAGACGCAGATTCAGTTCCGTTACCCCGGCCGATCCCTTGTGCATGGGGGTCAGCACCTGTATATCATCCACGGGATGCAGACGGAAACGCCCGGGAATGCGCTTGGCGACCAGTTCCACAATAAGTTGCGCGGCCTCTTCCGGGTCATCGCGGCGGATGAAATAGAAGTCGGACAGCCCATGCTCCGCGCGGCGCAGTTCCGGCGCCTCGCCCTGATTGATGCGGTGGGCGTTGACGATAATACTGCTTTCCGCCGCCTGACGGAAAACCTCCGTAAGACGCACGACGTCGACCGCGCCGGAGGCGATGATGTCCCCCAGCACATTGCCGGGGCCTACGGACGGCAACTGGTTCACGTCCCCGACCAGCACCAGCGTCGCCCCCAGAGGCACGGCTTTCAGCAGGTGATACATGAGCATGGCGTCCAGCATGGAGGCTTCATCAATGACCAGAAGCCCGCAGGCCAGAGGATGGTCTTCGTTGCGCTGGAAGGCGTCGTCACGGGGACTGTACTCCAGCAGGCGATGTATGGTTTTGGCCGTGCGTTCCGTGGCCTCCGTCATGCGTTTTGCGGCCCGTCCGGTCGGCGCGGCCAGCAGAACCTTTGCATCGCTCTTTTCGAAAAGCCGGATGATCGCGTTGATCACCGTGGTCTTGCCGGTTCCGGGGCCGCCGGTGACGACCAGCACCTTGCCGTGCAGGGCGGCGCGCGCGGCTTCCGTCTGCTCGTCGGCCAGACGCAGGGGAAGCATGTTCAGCACGCCCTGCAACAACCTCGCGGGATCTTTGAAGTACGTCGACTTGGGCGACTTGAGGATTCTGAGCAGACGCGTCGCCGTGCCGCATTCGTAATAGTGGAACCGGGACTGATAGACGGCGCGGAACCTCTCCCCGTTCTCCTCCAACTCTTCTACAACAATGCGTTTTTCCCGACTCAGACTTTCGACGGCCTTGCGCAGCACGGCCGTTTCCATGCCCAGTTCGTCCGCACAGGCGTGGATAAGCTCTTCCAGGGGATAGAAAACATTGCCCTCGTCGCTGAAACGGTTGAGCTGGTGCAACAGCCCGGCTTCGGCCCGCAGGTCCCCGGCCGGGTCGAAGCCCAGCTTCAGGGCCACGGCGTCGGCCGTGGGGAAACCTATGCCCCGGATATCCATGGCAAGACGGTATGGGTTGGAGCGCACGACGGCCAGGGCATCACCCCCGTACTGCTTGAAAATGCGTACGGCATACGCGGTGGATATGCCGTGCGGCTGCAGAAAGATGATCAAATCCCGTATGCCCCGGTGCTCCGACCATGCGGACTTGACTTCCTCCGCCTTGCGCGCGGAAATGCCCTTGACCTCGCTGAGACGCTCCGGTTCTTCGTCGAGTATTTTGAAAGTTTCCGGTCCGAAACGGTCCACGATGCGCTGGGCCATGCGTTTGCCGATGCCCTTGAGCAGGCCGGACCCGAGGTAGTGGCGGATGCCTTCGACCGTGGCCGGAAGCAGGGTTTCAAACCCGTCCATTTTGAACTGCCGCCCCCAGCGCTGGTCATTGACCCAGACTCCGGTGACGCTCAAAGCCGTGCCCGGTTGCGGATCAGGCATGTATCCGATTACCGTGACCGGGTCCGCGCTGCTTTGCAGTTTCAGGCGCAGCACGGTCCAGCCGCTGTCTTCGTTGTGAAAGACCACGCGATCCAGCGTTCCGCGCAGGGTACGCGCTGCTTCGGGATTACGCAGGGTCTGAAGATCCATGGTTCTCTCAATCCGCTGCCGGCTCTGTTCGCCGGGCCGGCGCCGGTCGGCTTGTCCCCTCCCTAGAAAGGAGGGATTTCATACCATAAAGGAATTTCTGATGAAGACGGCTGCGGACCGCGCAGCGGATCGGGGCTTTCCGCTGCGTCGGCGCTGCGTCGTGCGGCGCGCAGCGCGTCTATTCTTCCGGCCAGGGCCGCGCCCAGATCGGCAAGACCTGCGCCGCTGCGCGCGGAGATGAAAAAAGCGCCGGGGAACGTCCGGTCCAGCAACTGTCGCCGCGTCGGACCTGCCGCTTCGTCCGGGGCTGCGGATTCATCCGGGTTGTCGGCACAGGCCGGGCCGCCGGCCGGCGCGTCGATTTTATTCAGGACAAGGATGCGCGGGGTATGCGCCAGCCCGAGGTACTCCAGGATGTCCTCGACCGCTTTCACCTGCTGTTCCAGTTCCGGATGGGAGGCGTCGGCCACATGCAGCAGCAAGTCCGCCTCTTCAAGTTCCTCAAGCGTGGCGCGGAAGGCTTCGAGAAGTTCCTTGGGCAGGCTGCGGATAAAGCCGACGGTATCGGTCAGGATCAGCTCTTTTTCCTTGGGGAAGCGCAGGCGGCGCGTGGTCGGGTCCAGGGTGGCGAACAGGCGGTCGGCCGTCGTCGCGGTCGAGCCGGTAAGGACGTTGAGCAGGGTGCTTTTGCCCGCATTGGTGTAGCCCACGAGAGACACCGTCGGCGTACCGCTTTTGGCTCGGCGTGCGCGGACAAATGAACGCTGCCTGCGCAGTTCCTTCAGGCTTGCCTTGATGCGCGCCACGCGGTCCCGCAGTCGCCTGCGGTCTGTTTCCAGCTTGCTTTCGCCCGGCCCGCGTCCGCCTATGCCGCCTGCCAGGCGGTCCAGCGCGCGGCTTTTGCCGACCAGACGCGGGAGCATGTACTGAAGCTGGGCCAGTTCCACCTGGAACCTGCCCGCGCGGCTGAGCGCCCGTTGCGCGAAAATGTCCAGAATAAGCTGCGTGCGGTCCAGAACGCGCCGTTCGGTGATTTCCGCCAGATTGCCGAGATGAGCGGGGGAAAGCTCCCCGTCGAAGATGATGAGCCCGGCGTTGCCGCGCAGGGCGAGGACTTCCAGTTCGGCCAGACTGCCTTTGCCCAGGATGCTGCGCGGGTTCACCTGCCGCACGCGCCTGCGCATGACGTCCGCTACATACACCCCGGCGGAGCGCGCCAGTTCGGCAAGTTCCGCCAAAGCTGATTCCTGAGCCGCGGCGGATGCGGAAGACACGCTGACCAGAACGGCCCTGCTCTCGGGCCCTTTGCCCGCATCGCGGCCCCCTGTTTCAGCGCGCTCCCAGGCACACGGGGAGCTTTGCTCCCCCCCCCGCGCCTCGCCGGGCAAAGCCGTAATGCGTCCCCGGCGCGGCGCGGCCCCTTGTTCTCCCGGCAGGCGCCCGGCATCGCGTTCGTTTTCGGCAGGCCATGCGCGCGCCAGTTCTTCCTCCAGGGCCAGCGCTTCGGCGATGAAATCGACGTGTACCCGATCCCAGTGCTCGGCAGGATACAGCATGTAGGGCTTGTTTTCCGGATTGGGAGGCATCAGATGGGCGCGCTGCATATGCTGCGGTTCGCCGTGCTCGTCTGCGACAAGGACGGCAACCGCGTCCAGACGCAGAAAGAGCATGTCCATCAGGTCTTCCTGAGACAGAAGTTCGGAGGTCAGGTGCGTGTGCAGAAAGCGCAGACCGCGGAGCCGTCCCGCGCCTTCGCGCGAGCGCGGCAATTCGGGAATGAGGATGCTCGCGAAATCCCCCACAAGGACCATCTGCGGCCGGCCCTGCCTGTCTATGAGCAGTCCGATCTGCCTGCCCAAGTCACGCGACAGGCCGGTCAATTCCCGCGCCTGCTCCGGGCTGTAACCGGAAGTCGGGTAGCGACGGGTGTACAGGCGGGACAACGCCTTGAGCCGGCTGGGCTTGAGCCCCTGGATATTTCCTTCAACCCTGGCTATGGCAGCGCCTCCGCCTTTTTGCGCCGCTCAAGGCGCGCGGGTTCCCAGGTACTCCGCTATCATCCGGTCGTAAGCAGCGGTGCCGGCAAACACCGCGGTCGCGCAACGCAGGCGCAGGTCGAGCGGCGCGCACATGCCGTTGTCCGCCAGCACCCGCATAACTTCAGGGTACAGGGAGGGCGAATCGACCGCCAGTACGGAGTTGAAATTTTTTGCTGCCGCGCGCAGCATGCAGGGACCGCCGATGTCTATTTCTTCCACGGCGTCCCGGAGCGACGGCGCAGGGCGTTGCCCGCCGCAGCCGGGGAGGGGCTGCGCGGAACACTCCCCTCCGTCCGGTGCCGGGGGCGTCTCCCACCCGACAGCTTGGGCGAAATTGTACAGATTGACGCAGACCAGATCAATCAGGCCGATGCCGTGCCCGCGCAGGCTGCGCAGGTGGCCGGGATTGTCCTTGTCCGCCAGTATGCCGCCGTAAATGCCTGGATGAAGGGTTTTCACCCGCCCGTCCAAAATTTCCGGAAACCCCGTCAGCGCATCGACCTGCGTGACCGGGAGCCCCGCCTGACGGAGTGCAGCCGCCGTGCCGCCTGTGGAAACGAGTTCGACGCCCCCTTGCGCCAGAAAGGCGGCAAAGCCGGTCAGACCGCTTTTGTCCGTAACGCTCAGGACAGCCCGCTTTATCGGTATACGTTCCATGCCTGTCCCTCGGCAGTATGCGCCTGAACGGCTACGGCTCCCTTTCGGCGAGCCGCAACGGGAGCCGTATATCGGCGGGGGGCGGCGCTCCCCGGAAAAGCGTCCTCCCGGACGCACGCGCGGAAGCCGGACGGGCGCAAGACCGCGGGGCCTACAATTCCTCGACGGTTATGGCGCCCGATTCGCAAACTTCGACGCAGGATTCGCAGCCGAGACATTCATCCGCGTTCACGGGTACAGCTTTGCCGTCCTGCAGCTCATACACTTCGACAGGGCAGACATCCACACATTCGTTGTCGCCGACACATTTATCGGCATCTACGGTTACGTTCCAGGCCATAGTATCCTCCAATGTTTCGGGCATCGGCAGCCCGTTCGCGCAATGCTTTTTTCAGGCGGAAGCGCCCGTTCCCTGCTGATAGCCGCCGCTCCACCGCCTGTCAAGTGAATTCGGACACCGCGCAATCAGCAGGCCGTATGCACACCGTCGCCTTGCCGCGCTTCGTCGAGATGCAGTTTATCGCCGGGAAGCCACTGTTGCAGGATCAATTCAAGCTCCCGTATCCCGATGGGTTTTGCAAGAAAGTCATTCATGCCGCCGCTCAGGAGCATGCCGCGCACCTCGCCCACAACGTTGGCGGTGAGCGCCACGATGGGCAGGCGGGCGTACTTTTCACCCGGCAGGGCGCGGATGAGCACGGTAGCATCTATGCCGTCCATCTCGGGCATCATGTGGTCCATAAACACGATATCATAATCGCCGTTCCGCACGAGTTCGACAGCCTCGGCGCCCGATGCGGCGGTATCCACTTCACCTCCGTACGAGCGCAGCAGGTTTTCGGCAATCATAAGGTTGACGTCGTTGTCGTCCACCACCAGGAAACGCGCGCCGGACACGCGCAGGGCGGAAGCCGTGTCCTCCGCCGCGCCGTCCGCGCCGGAGCAGACGCGGGCGTCCAGCAGTTTCGCGACGGTAAGGCTGGTGAGAGGAACATATGCGGACCGTACCGCGGGAGGAAGCCCGTATTCGTCCGCCGGGCCTGCAGTCAGGGCAATCAAGACCGTACCGGGGCCGGCCTTGTCTCGGACGACGGCATAGTCGTCTCCGTCAAAAAACACATGCGTGCAGCCTGCATAATCCTCCGCGCCCTGCACAATTTTGCAGGGTACGCCCAATTTCGTCAATTTATCGGCAAGGCTCCGGGTTTTTTCCACGCCTGCAAGCCGGATGCCCGCGCAACGTTTCCCGTCCGGCTGCAGCGCGACGGCGGGCTCGGCGTTTGCAAGCTGCTGCATGATGTAAAAGGAAAAGCACGATCCTTCACCGTACACGCTTTCCACATGGATTTCGCCGCCCATAAGCTCAACCAGTCTTTTGGAAATGGCAAGCCCCAGGCCGGAACCTTCTATTCCGCGGTTTTTCCGGGTATCTACCTGCGAAAAATTGCCGAACAGGTGGGGAATATCTTCCGTACGGATGCCTATGCCGGTATCATGCACGCTGAAATACGCCCTGCACAAGGCATCGTTCATCTGCTCGACGGCAATGCTGAATATAATATGTCCCTGCTTTGTAAACTTTACGGCATTGGAGAGAAGATTGACGGCAACCTGCTTGATGCGGGTGACGTCGCCGATCATCTCCTGCGGCAGCAGCGGGTCGTCGTCGACAATCAGCGTAACGGGCTTGTCGCCGATGCGGATCTGGATCATCGTGACGATGTCGTTGATCAGCGTATGGATGTTGTATGAGTCGGGAACGAGTTCCATCGCGCCGGACTCAATTTTGGAAAAATCGAGTATGTCGTTGATGATGGAGAGCAGCGACGCGCCTGCCCGCTTGATGTGGCCCAGGTATTCCAGAACCGATGCCTGAGGGAAGTTTTTTATCGCCAGCTCCGTCATGCCGAGAATGGCGTTCATCGGAGTGCGGATTTCATGGCTCATGTTGGCCAAAAACTCGGATTTTGCCTGGTTGGCGAATTCAGCGGCCTCCAGACGCCGCTGTTCCGTAATATCGGTATAAAAGCCTTCCAGCAGGTGCGGCGTGCCGTCGGGCTTTTTCTCCGTCACGCGGCAGCGATCCCAAATCCACTTGACGCTGCCGTCCTTCGTGACGATGCGGAACGTTGTCTCCAAAGGCAGGCCCAGGGCAAGCGTTTCGCAGCTGAGTCCCGCCAGGGTGTCCGCATCCTCCGGATGGACCATGTCGAAAAATTTTACGGCGCTGTTGCCGAGCAACTCCTGCGGGGTATAACCGGTGAGCGGATAACAGCCTTCACTGACGAACGTGAAGGTATAGTTCGGCGGATCATGCAGGCACTGGTATACCATACCCGGTAAGTTGCTCATCAGGGTTTCCGTGCGGAGCATCAGCCGGCGGCGTTCGGCGCTGTTCATGGCCAGCGCCAAAAAATCCGCCAGGGACGAGGCGAAGTTCTGTTCTTCTATCGTCCAGACGCGGCGTTCGGGAAACTGTTCCGTGCGGTCCTGCTCTATACACACCACGCCGACCAGTTCGCCCCCCATGCGGACCGGAGCGTCAAGCAGCGCGCATACGTCGGGGCCGTAGGTTTCTTTGAGATTCGGCAAAATATCGGAATGCGCAATATCGTCGATGATCAGGAGCCGTTCGGTGTGCAGCAATTCAACGTAGCGCTGCCGGTCGTCAAGAGGAAAATCCTCCTGCACGGTATACGCGCCGCAGGCGCAGTCGCAGCTTGTAATACTCCGCAAGGCCGGCTTGTCGCGCAACAGACGCCACAGGCCCACGCGGCCGGCATTCAGGGCGCGGCATCCTTCGCCGGCAATGACTTCGGCGGCGTCCCGCAGTATCCCGGCGGTCAGCGCGGGCGTTTTCGTAATACGCGCGAGCGCGTTGCTCAGCGCGACGGCGTATTCAATGTCGCTGTGCATGCAGGTTCCCTCCCGGCAAGACCGGCACAGATCGGCCGTGTCCCGTGCCGGTGCATTGCTGTAAGCGCGTCCCCGGTCGGAGGTACGAAAGCCGCCGCACTCATCAGCGGTTCCCCAAGGTATCGGCCGACTTTTTCAGCAGGGCGCTTACTATGTCCGCCGCCTTTGGAAATTCCGCCGTCAGGATGCAGTCCGCCGCTTCAGAGACGGCATCGCGCAGGCTTTCGGACAGCGGCAGGGCCTGCAGGCGGGCGAGGGCATCGTCCGCTGCGTCGATATCCCCGCTTTCCAGCGCGTCGTGCAGGCGCGTCAACCTTTCCGCGACCGCCGGATCGTGTGTTCCGGCGTCCTCGGAACGCGTTGCGGTCCGGGCAAGTGCCTCTCCGATACGCTCCGCAAGAGCGGCAAGCTCTTCCCGGAACGGCGCGAGCCGCTCGCGGATCACGGCCGCGTCGGACTCCCGGCCCGCTTTTTCCAGCAGAGCCGCCGCGTTCGACAGTTCGGCGGCCCCAATGTTGGCCAAAGCACTTTTCATGGCATGCACCTGCGTGATGAAGGCGCGCGCGGTATCCTCGTCCGGTTCGCCGGCAAACTGCGCGCAGGCGGCTTGAGCGTCCTTGCGGAACACCGCCAGCAAATGCCGGTAGCGCGCCGGCGACCCGCCGATGCGCGCAACGCCGGCGGCGACGTCCACGCCCGCAATGTCTGGAAGCTTCTGCGCATCCCCGGACGGAAGCGGCTGCCTGCCGTCGTCCGGAATAGCCAGGCGTTTGCCGGCGGGAATCCAGCGTTGCAGTACGGCGTCCAGGTCGGCTGTTTCTATGGGCTTGGGTAAAAAATCGTTGAAGCCGTTTTCCAGAAACATCGTCCGCACGCCGGATACGGCGTTGGCCGTCAGAGCGACGACGGGCAAGGTCCGGCCGCGCTCCCCGCACGTCTCCCTGACGGAGCGCGTTGTTTCCACGCCGTCCATTTCCGGCATCATGTGGTCCATCAGCACAAGGTCGAAGGGACGGGAGCGCACCAGTTCCACGGCCTCGCGGCCGCTTGCGCAGGTATGTACGCGCATCCGGTAGGGGGCGAGCAGTCCTTCGGCCACGAGCAGGTTGGCGGGCAGATCATCGACAATCAGCACGTCGGCCTCGGGCGCGATAAATCCGGCGCGGCGGCGCTCCGCGCGCTTCTCCGCCGCGTCCTCCGTTTTGCCGCGGGCGCGTGTATTCAGCAATTGCGCAACCATAAGGCCGGTGAGAGGGGTACGGACAATGCGCACACGGGGAGGCAAGGCGCTTTCACCTGCAGACGCGCCCGCCAGGGCGATAAGAACGGCGTTCCGGCCGGTTGTGTCGCAGACGGCGGCATAGTCGTCCGCGTCAAAAAACACATGCGTGCAGTGTCGCAAATCGTCCTCGTTCTGCGCAAGTATGCAGCGCACGCCCAATCTCGCAGCTTTTTCGGCAATGCTCCGGGCTTTTTCGGCGTTCGCAAGCCGTACGCCCGCGCAACGCTCGTCGTCAGGCCGCACAATGACGGCGGGTGCGGGATTTTCTATCTGCTGCATGATGGAAAAGGAAAAGCGCGAACCTTTGCCGTACACGCTTTCCACATGTATTTCGCCGCCCATAATCTTCACAAGTTTTTCAGCAACGGCAAGTCCCAGACCCGCGCCTTCGATTTCCGGGTTTTTGCGGGTGTCCGCCTGCGAAAAGGCGTCGAACAGGAGGGGAAGGTCCTCCTTGCGAATGCCTATGCCGGTATCGCCCACCGCAAAGAGCAGCTTACACCGGGCGCCGTCGGTCTTTTCAACGCCGATGCTCAGGGAAATGCAGCCGTATGAGGTAAATTTCACGGCATTGGACAGCAGGTTGACGACAATCTGCTTGATGCGGGCCGTATCGCCGAGCATTGCCTGCGGCAGCAGGGGGTCGTCGTCGACAATCAGGTCGACGGGTTTGTCGCCGATGCGGTTGTGGAACATGGTGACAACGTCGTTGATCAGCGAATGAATGTTGTAGACTATGGGGACGATTTCCGGCGCGCCGGACTCTAGCTCGGAAAAGTCGAGGATATCGTTGATGATTGAGAGCAGCGACGTCCCCGCCCGCTTGATGTGGCTCAGGTATTCGAACACCTCTTCCTGCCGGCAGCGCTGCGCGGCAAGTTCGGCCATGCCGAGAACCGCATTCATGGGCGTGCGGATTTCATGGCTCATCTTGGTCAGAAATGCGTATTTGGCGCGATTGGCGAGTTCGGCGGCCTCCAGGCGCCGCTGTTTCGTGATATCGGTGTAAAACCCTTCCAAAAGATGCGGCGTGCCGTCGGGATTTTTTTCCGCCACGCGGCTGCGTTCCCAAATCCACCTGACGCTGCCGTCCTTCATGACGATGCGGAACGTCGCCTCAAGGGGTACGCCCAGGGCAAGCGTTTCGCCGTTGCGTCTTGCCAGGCTGTCCACATCCTCCGGATGCACCATGTCGAAAAATTTCACGGCATTGTTGCCCAGCAGTTCCTCCGGCGTATACCCGGTGAGCGGGTAACATCCCTCACTGACGAATGTGAATGTGTAGTCCGGGGGATTATGCAGGCACCGGTACACCATGCCCGGCAGGTTGTTCAGGAGCTCTTCGGTGCGGCGCATCAGCAGCCGACGCTCGGCGCTCTCCATGGCCAGTGCGAGAAAATCCGCGAGGGATGAGGCGAAGTTCTGCTCCTCTATCGTCCAGACGCGGCGTTCGGGAAAGTGTGCCGTACGCTTCTGTTCTATGCACACCACGCCTGCCGGTTTGCCCCCTACGCGGACCGGGGCATCGAGCAGCGCGCATATGTCGGGGCCGTAGGTTTCCTGCAGATTCGGCAGGATATCGGTATTTGCGGTGTCGTCTATGATGAGGAGCCGTTCGGTGTGCAGCAATTCAACATAGCGTTGCCGGCCGTCAAGCGGGAAATCTTCCTGCACGGTGTATATGCCGCCGGCGCCGTCATAGCTGGTGATGCTTCTCAATGCCGGCTTGTCGCGCAACACGTGCCACAGACCCACACGGCCGGTATTCAGGGCGCGGCATCCTTCACAGGCTATGACTTCGGCGGCTTCCGTCAGGTTTCCGGCGGTCAGCGCCGGCGTTTTGCTGATACGCGCGAGGGCGCTGTTTAATGAGGCGGCGTACACAATATCGCTGTGCCTGCTCATTGTCTCGTCACCGTGCATGCTCATCGCCTCCGGCCGCGTGTTGTCCCCCGCGGAACTGTTCGAGCGCGGCACCGATGCGCGCCGTCAGAGCGGCAAGCTCTTCGCGGAACGCGGGCAGCTTTTCGCGGATCAGGGACATGTCGGTCTCTTTGCCCGCTCTTTCCAGCAAGGCGGCCTCTTCCGACAACCGTTCGGCGCCGATGTTGGCCAGCGCGCTTTTCACAGCGTGAATCTGGGTGATGAAGGCGCGCAGGGAAGCGTCCGGACTTCGGCCGGAGTGATCCGCGACTGTCTGCGGGGGGCACGCCTCTCCGCGAATGTTCGCCGTCGTTTCTTCCGGTTCCGCGGCGAGCAGTGCAAGGCACGCTTCCGCATCCGTGCAAAATACTGCCAGCAACTGCAGATAGAGGCTGTACGACCCGCCGATGCGTTCAAGTCCGACTTCGGTATCCACGCCGTCTATATGCGGGACGGCGGGCGATGCGGCGGGGGACGGCTTCTTTTCGTCGTTCAAGGGCGTATCCGGCTTTTGTCCGGAGTGACCGGAAGGCGTCTGCTCGGGGCTGAACCCCGCGCCGGCGACGCATACCGCGCCGGGGCTTTGCCCGGAACGCGTTGAGGAAGTCTGCGCGTCCCGCGGCATATCCCGGCGTTTACCGGCGGGAATCCATTTCCGCAGCACCGCATCCAGTTCGGCCGAGTCTATGGGTTTGGAAAGAAAATCATTGAAGTCGTTCTTCAGAAACATCTCTTTCATGCCGGACACGGCATTGGCGGTCAGGGCGACGACGGGCATGGTCCGGCAGCGCTCCCCGTTCAGCGTCCTGACGGCGCGCGTAGCTTCCACGCCGTCCATTTCCGGCATCATGTGGTCCATCAACACAAGGTCGAAGGGACGCTCACGGATCAGGTCCACGGCCTCGCGACCGTTCGCGCAGGTAACAATGCGCATCCGGTAGGGGGCAAGCAGCCCCTCGGCCACCAGCAAATTGGCGGGCAGATCGTCGACAAGCAGCACAACGGCCTCCGGCGCGGTGAACGAGGCACGCGGCGTCTCCGCGCGCCGCGGCGCCGCACGGGCAATGTCGCCCATCGGCCTCGGGTCGCTCACGGTCTGCGTCAACTCGGCCGTAAAGACGGAGCCCTTGCCGTACCTGCTCCGCACTGTGATATCGCCGCCCATGGCCCGGCACAGATTGCGTGTTATGGCCAAGCCCAGACCCGTGCCTTCGATCCCGATATGGCGCTTTTCGTCAATGCGTACGAACTCTTCAAACAGCATGGGCAGATCCTCCGATCGGATGCCTATGCCGCTGTCCTCCACAACAAAAGTCAGCCTGACCGTATCTTCCGTGACCGGCGTTGCGTAAGCGGAAAATTTGATGAAGCCCTCATTCGTGTATTTCACGGCATTGCTCAGGAGATTGAGCAGAATTTGTCGGATGCGGCCCGCATCGCCGACCAGACCGGCGGGAATGTCCGGGGATATGTCCGTCAGCAGTTCAAGTGAACTTTCGTCCGCGCGGACGCTGATGACGGTCTGCACGTCGTACAGGAAGGAAGCCGTTTCGTAGGGGGCGGGATGTATGGGCAGAGTGCCGGACTCGATTCTGGAAAAATCCAGTATGTCGTTGATGATGCCCAGCAGGTCGGTCCCGGCCTCTTTGATGCCCGCGATGTACTCAAGCTCCGGCGGTGTGCCGCGTGCCCTCTGCGCCAGCTCGCTCATGCCGATAATCGCGTTCATGGGCGTGCGGATTTCGTGACTCATGCGGGCAAGAAAGGAGGATTTGCTCCTGTTGGCCGCATCCGCGCGCAGCGCTGCCCTGCGGTATCCCAGCAGGCAGGCCAGACCGCTGACCAGGACAAGCAGCACGGAGAAAATCTGCAGACCCGACAGCACAGCCATCCTCGTGCGCGAATCCATAATCACGGTATCTTCGACATCCACGCCGACCGCCGCCGTCACCTCGCCGCTCGCGTTGTAAATCGGCGCATAGGCCGACATAATCCCTTCCCATCCTTCGGCATACACCCCGATGCCTTCGCAGTTTACCTTGCCTTCAAGCGTATCCTGCACCCCGCTCTCGACCGAGATGTCCGTAAGCGGCGTATCCAGTCCCACACGTGTTTCTTCATCAAAGTCGTTATCCACAATATATTGAATCTTGTCACCGACAATACGCAGATAATAAACGTAGCGGACATCAACTTGTTGCGCGAAATCTCGCAAGATTTCGCGTAATTTTTGATATTCCGGCCTAGACATATCCTCAACAGTACGGAATGAATCAAGCATATCGCCATCGGCAAGTGACGCTGCACTTATACTTAATGCCTTCAATCGTTCTTCAAAATTATGTTTCTCGGATTCCATATACGAAGAAACTAGTATACGAGTATATATTGAGAGAAAGAGAACAGTCAGCACGGAACATAAAAACAATATCAATATGCAGTTCTCTTTTATCGAGCGTTTAATATCGGAGTTTTCAAGGTACTGCAGCATTACAATCCGCCTCTCAATAATTAGATTTTCAAAGCAGAACTGCGACCATGCAGTTTTGCTTCGGCGGCGGGAGGAATGCGGCCCCACCCGGCCTCGCTAAATACTTTATCGGCATCACCGGTTCCGTTCGAGCAGGCTGATGACGGTCTGCATCGCCTTTCGGAAATCCGCGGTCAGGATGCAGTCTGCCGTTTCGGTTGCGGCGACGCGCAATGCCGCCGGCAGCGGCAGGGTCTGCAAGCGGGTCAGTACAGCGTCCGCGGCATCGATATCGTTCGCCCGTAGCGCGTCCAGCAACTGTTCCAAATGTTCCGCGACAGCCGGATCGGGGGCTTCCGCAGCGTCCGCCGCAGGCGCCTGCTTCGCCCCGTGCGTCGGCTCCGGCGCGAGCGCCGCGCCGACGCGCGCCGTCAGGGCGGCAAGCTCTTCACGAAACGCGGGCAACTTTTCGCGGATCAGAAGCATGTCGGCCTCTTTGCCCGCCTTTTCCAGCAAAGCGGCCTCTTTTGACAGTGCATCGGCGCCGATGTTGGCCAAAGCGCTTTTTACGGCATGCACCTGCGTGGTGAAGGCGCGCAGGGACGCTTGCGGACTTTGCCCGGAGCGGTCCGAAGCGCCCTGCGCGGGGCGGGGCCTCCCGCTTGCGTCGAAAGACGTACCGCGTTTTGTCCGGGGCGGTCCGGGGGAGTCTGCAAGAAGAGGCGGCTCCCCGCGCGTGTTCAACGCCGTTTCGTCCGGTTCGCCTGCAATCCGTGCGAGGCACGCTTCCGCATCCGCGCAAAACACCGCGAGCAACCGCAGGTAGAGGCTGTGCGACCCGCCTATACGGGCAAGCCCGAGGGCGGTATCCACACCCTCTATGCGCGGGAGTTCCGTGTCCTTCGTGCGCGTGAAACCCGAGTCTTCCATGCGCGGGAACCCCATCCGCGGAACAGCGGAAGGCGGGGATGCGTCGCCGCGTTCGCGCCCCGGCGCGGAAGCTTGCCCCTGCCCGTCGCCTTCCTGCCGCTCCGGCGGGCGTCGGAAACTGTCCGGGCTTCGTTCGGGGCCTTCCGCCGGAGTTTGTGGCGAGCCCGGCTCCCCGTTCGTGCGCAATGTCGTATCCGGGCCTTGTCCAAGGCCGCCCGCAGGGGTCTGCGGAGGGAGCGTTCCCCCGGTCGCGCTTACAGAAGCATCGCCGGGTGACTCGCGGCGCTTGGCGGCGGGAATCCATCGCCGCAACAGGGCATCCAGTCCCGCGGGGGTTACGGGTTTGGGAAGAAAGTCGTTGAAACCGTTTGCTGCAAACATTTCCTTCATGCCGGG
>JAITDR010000263.1 GCA_031282465.1 Desulfovibrio sp. | reverse complement strand
GCCATGGCCGGGAACAGGGCCGAGGTCTGCGTGCCGGTTGCGCACATCTGGATGGTGCCGCGCCGGGTGTTGGCGATGTAGGCGTTTTCTTTGCCGAGTTGGCTGTTCGGGAAGACCTTCACGTCGTATTTGCCGCCGGAAAGTTTCCCCAGGATTTCGCCGAATTTGTACATGCCGAGGGTTTCGGGCTCGCCTTCGGGTTTCATTCCCGCGATTTTGATGACGATTGTTTCAGCCGCGGCAGCCGCAGTCACCAAGCCGGCGGTGAAAACACAAAGAGCCGTAAGGAGCAGACAGAAGCGTTTCATCAGAAATCCCTTCCTGGAAAATGGTTTATGGTCTTTTGCCGGTGTTCGGCGCACTGTAGTATGTCGAGGGAGATATTTCAAGCGGCTTTCCGTGAATGTCGGAGTATCACGCCCCACGAGATTCTGTGGAAAATCAGCGTGCTATCAAAAAATCTAAATTGCAGGGCAGGTTCGGGCGTCGGGGGGGAGCTTCAACTCCCTGCGGAGTTTGTTTGCAAAGTGCTACGGCACAATGGGCCGGATGCGCAGGGACGCGAAATTTTCCACCCAGTCCAGACTGCTCATGGACGTCGGCAGGACGGCCCGTTGTGTTCTGTTTTTCAGCCCGGAGGCCGTGACTACGGCCCGACGCAACAGTACGAGCAGTTCTTCCGGGTCCGGCAGGCGGGCGGATGTCAGCAGAGGATGGACGCCCTGCATTGTTTTGACGCCGTAGTCCGTTGTGACGGTGGCCAGTCCGAACAAAGCCATCTCCAGAGGCGGATAGGAAGGATGGGGAGAAATCATCAGCGACAGGCCCACATGCGCCTTGAGCAGCAGGGCGATATATTCCTTGACGGGCAGGCGGCCCAGGCTTTTCAGCAGCACGCCGTCTGCCAGGGGGATATCCTCGTGCGGCAGCCCTGCGCTCAGGGCCGTGAATCGGCTTCTTCCGGTCGGAGGCAAGCCGGAAAAAAACAGTTGCAGGGTTTCCACCCCGACCTCAAAGCAGTTGCGAGGCAGTCCGGGGCGTCCGTAAAACAGCAGTATGGTGCGCTCGCCGCCTTTGGCGGGCAGCCTGAAGGAGTTGTGCCGCAAAAAGGCGGCCAGATCGCTGTTCAGGGAAGGTTTGAGCACGTATTCTTCGGAAAAGCGGCAGCCGTTCACGCGCAGGTGTTCGGCCAGCGTTTCGGAGTTGATTATCGCCCGTGTCAGGGAGCCGAAGGCGTAACTGTGCAGCGCGAGCGCGTGATTTCGCCCCAGGGGTGCGAATCCCGGCTCCCAGTCCTGAATGAAATAATAGAAGGGCAGGGGCTCAAGACCTCGTTTCAGCCGGGCCTTGCGCAGCTTGTCCCAGAAAATGAATCCCGCATAATAGGTAATCAGGAAAACGTCGTTTTCACGGCAGGGCAGGGAGTTGCCGGAGGCGGCGAAAAAAAGCTCCGTGCGCGCGGCGCTGTCGTTGAGGTGGGCAAAGCGGTCGTATTCTGAGCACGCCGGGGGCGGCTCTTTTTCAAACAGGGAAATAAAACGGCAGACATCATAGTGCGACGCGAGGGTCCGGGCGAGTTCAAAGGCCGAGGTTACGCCGCCGAAAGCTGTATCCGACGCCAGGGAGGGCAGGACGACGTTCAGCCGGCTTGCCCCGTCCGGCGCGTCCGTTTGAAGTTCGATGTCGTACATGATTGACAGGAGGGAAGCTATCTGAATAAGACGCGAAAAACAAGGAGCAACGCGAATGCCGTTACACCGCGGCGCGCCCGGAAGTGCCGGCAGGGAAAGGAACAGGGCCGCGCATCTTGCCTTGGGCAGGGCAGGAGAGGAAGCAGCGGCCGCGTTGCTTGAGCGGAGCGGATTCCGCATTCTCGACCGTAACTGGCGTCCGGCCGGGGCAAGGCGGGGGCTGGAGTTGGACCTGGTCGTCGAGTGCGGCGGAACGCTGGTATTTGTAGAAGTCAAAACGCGGAGCGTCGTGGGCAGGCCGGGCGCGACCGGGAACGGGAAAGACGTATACGGAACCGCGCAGGATGTATCCGGGTTTTGTCCGGAGAAGACCGGTGAGATCCGCGGTAGGCACGGTCACGCGGCTGTGCGCGAAGAAGGCATCCCGGTATATGCGGCCTTCACGGCGAACAAGCGAAAGCGCTTTGCGGAAGCGGCCCGGCGCTGGCTCAGCGCGCACGCGGCATGGGGCCGTCCCTGCCGTTTCGACGTGATCCTGGTGGAACAAGAGGCCGACGGAACCCTCTATGCGGAGCATCATGCCGATGTCATCGAGCTCGGGAACATTGTGGGTAACGGCGACCCCTATTGGCAACCCTGGTGACTTGTCGCCCAGGGCCGTGCAGGTGCTTTCCGGAGTCTGGCGCATACTGGCCGAGGACACTCGCCGTTCCGGACTGCTTTTGGCCCGTTGCGGGGTACGTTCCCCCGGTTTTCTCTCCCTGCACGAGCACAATGAAGTCCGGCGTCTGCCTGCCGTTCTCGGGCTGCTCAGGTCGGGTCGGGATATGGCGTTGCTTTCGGACGCAGGTACGCCGTTGCTTTCCGATCCCGGCTACCGTCTGGTTCGGGCCTGCAGAGAGGATGGGATCAGGGTATCGCCCCTGCCCGGCCCCAGCGCCGTTTGCGCTGCGCTGAGTGCCGCCGGCGTCGCTCCGTTGCCCTTTGCTTTTCTCGGGTTCCCGCCGCGCGGGCGGAGAGAACGGGAACAGTTCTTCGCGCCCTATGCCGACCTGAAGCTTACATTGGTATTTTTTGAAAGAAAGGACCGCCTTGCTGCCTGTCTGCGCGACGCGGCCAAGATGCTCGGGCGGCGTGAAGCCTGTCTGGCACGGGAAATGACCAAGACGCACGAGGAGTTCATCGCTTTTTTCCTCGACGAAGCTTATGCGTTGCCGGTGGACATGAAGGGAGAGATGACGGTGCTTATCGGACCGCCGGAGCATGGAGAGCGCACCGCGGAGCGGGAGAATCCCGATGCTCTGATCCGCGAAGCCCTGCTTGTCGGCTTTGGGGCTCGGGAAACGGCCCGCATAGTGCGTGCGCGCATTCCCGCACTGACCCTGAAGGAAATCTACCGGCGCGTACAGGAGTTGAAAGCACTTTCCGACAACGGATAATAGGATTGAAGCATCCGGACGAACTAGATTTTCTGGGTATTGCCAGGTTTAATTATAACAGTTAGTTGAAATTATTAAAAACATAATCGTATATAGTCTGGTTCTGAATCTTTCTCATGTGCATCGCCGCATATCTTATGCTTTTACAGTTGCCGTGATCCTCGTTGCATCATAAGGTATAGTAAAGCATTTCGAAGAAACAGACACGGGGCATTCGTAATCTTCCGGCTGACGTTCATGGTCGCCGTTACAGCCGTTGACGGAATGATACTTACAGCAACAGATTCGGCGCCAAGCCGGCTGCGTATCGGGAATGGATGTGAAGAAGTTCGGGGCGAAGCCCCGATGCAGGAGTCCAGGGGAAATCATTTCCTCCGTCCTCCGGCGGGAGCGGGGCGAAGCCCCGGTATCCCGCCGTTATCTCTCAAAGGCTTTAACGCTACAGTTCGTTGGGCATGGCGTTGAGTTCGGCCATGCTGAACACCGGCCCGTCGATGCATACATATTTGCCGCCTATGTTGCAGCGGCCGCAGATGCCGATACCGCATTTCATGCGTTTTTCCAGGGTGGTGTATATCTGTTCCGGCGCGAATTGCAGTTTTTCCAGAGCCTGCAGGGTGAACTTGATCATGATGGGCGGCCCGCAAGTGATCGCCACACAGTTTTTCGGATCCGGATTCATTTCCAACAGCACGTTGGGAATGAGCCCCACTTTGTGCTGCCAGCCTTCCGCTTCGCGGTCTATGGTCAGGGTACAGTCCAGGTCGGCGCGTCCGAGCCAATCCGGGAGTTCCGCGGAAAAGGCCATGTCCTGCGGAGAGCGCGCCCCGTACAATAAGCGTATCTTCCCGTAATCCTTGCGGTTGTCCAGCATGAACAGGAGCAGAGTACGCAGGGGGGCCATACCTATGCCGCCGCCGATAAAGACAATGTCTTTGCCTTTCATCTTGTCGTAGGGAAAAGAGTTGCCCAGAGGGGCGCGGACGCCGACCGTATCGCCCGCCTGCAGGGAATGCAGGGCCGTGGTGTTTTCGCCCGCGCGCATGACGCTGAACTGCAGATATTCTTTGCGCGTGGGCGGGGAATTGATGACGAAGGTGGATTCGCCGACGCCGAACATGGAGAGTTGTCCCACCTGTCCCGGTTGAAAGGCGAAGTCCCGCATCAGTTGTTCGTCTTCCAGCACGACGCGGAAGGTTTTGATGGTCGGGGTTTCGGTGATTACCTCAGTCACCCTGGCAGGCACGGGCAGGTACGGGTTGCGCGTGCCGGCGCCGTTGGCCGGGCGCGCGGCGGTTGCGCCGGTTTGCTCAGACATTGGCGGCCTCCTTAACGGCATCAAGCACGATTTTTCTGATGTCCACGGAAGACGGGCAGCTTTTGATGCAGCGTCCGCAACCGCAACAGGAGAAGCGGCCGGCATGCAGCGAAGGGTAGTAGGAAAACTTGTGGCCTAC
>JAITDR010000201.1 GCA_031282465.1 Desulfovibrio sp. | reverse complement strand
CGACAGGCAACGGTCCGTGTGGAAGCAGGCACCGTCGGAGAAGCCCTTGCCGCCCTGACCGCCGCCTACCCGGATATCCGCAGGCACCTCTACGGCGACGACAATGCGTTGCGCCCCTTTGTGAACCTGTATCTCGGCGAAACCAACATCAAAAACACGGGAGGCACGGCAACGCCCCTGAAAGACGGCGATGAAGTGGCGTTGGTGCCGTCCATCGCCGGCGGCGGTAGGATGCGCGGCTTCGCTCCTGCACCCTGCCGGATTGCGCCTGAGCCGCCCTTCGCCGGAAGCCGGGGGATGCGTGATCTTGCCCCGGAACGCTGCCTGGTTACGCCCTCGCAGTCCGTTGCCGGAGTCCGGGAGGGACGGCCGTGAACGTTGATCCCCAGAGCATTATTTCCGATGAGCGCCGGCAGGCGCTGTCCGATGCCGAGATCGACCGCTACAGCCGGCATCTGATTCTGCCGGATGTCGGCAGAGAAGGGCAGGAGCGCCTCAAGGCCGCGCGGGTGCTCGTGGTCGGCACGGGAGGCCTGGGCGCGCCCGCAGCCCTGTATCTGGCCGCCGCCGGGACAGGCCGCATCGGCCTCGTCGATTACGACTTCGTGGAAGCTTCCAACCTGCAGCGTCAGATTATCCACGGCACAAAAGATATCGACCGCCCCAAGACGGCCTCGGCCAAAGACCGCATCAAAAATCTCAATCCCCACGTGGATGTCGTCACCCACAACACCCGACTGAACAGCGACAACGCCCTTGATATCCTGGGCAGTTACGACGCAGTGGTGGACGGAACCGACAATTTCCCCGCCCGCTACCTGATCAACGACGCCTGCGTGCTGCTCGGCATCCCGGACGTGTACGGCTCCATTTTTCAGTTCGAGGGACAGGCGGGCGTGTTTTACGCCCGCAAAGGTCCCTGCCTGCGCTGCCTCTTTCCCGAGCCGCCGCCGCCGGGGCTGGTGCCGTCCTGCGGCGAAGGCGGGGTCATGGGCGTGCTGCCCGGCATCATCGGCAGCATCCAGGCCTGCGAAACGGTCAAGCTCATTGTCGGCGGAGGCGCCGGCCTCATCGGCCGCATCTGCTCCGTCGACGCCTGGACCATGCGCTTTTCCCAACTGCGCTTCGACAAGGACCCGGCCTGTCCTGTCTGCGGAGCGCAGGCGACCGTTCGGGAACTCATCGACTACGAACTCTTCTGCGGCCTCAAGCAGAACGACGAAGCCCCCGTGGATACCATCACGGCCCGCGAACTCAAAGCCAGGATGGACCGGGGGGACCCTTTGCAGATTATTGATATCCGCGAACCGCACGAGCGCAGCATGTTCGCCTTCCCCTCGGCCAAAGCCGTGCCTTTCGGACAGTTGGTCCGGCGCAGGGAAGAATTCGACCCTGCCGTGGACGCGGTCTTTATCTGTAAAATCGGTCAACGCAGCGTTTATGCCGTCCGCACCCTGCGGGAAGCCGGGTACGAAGGAAAAATGTACAACCTGTCGGACGGCACCAACGCATGGGCGCGGGATGTCGATACGGCGCTTCACCAATACTGAGCCCTGCGCGCAGCCGGGTATGAAAGCACATGCAGATAACCTGCCGGCGGCTCCGACGCACGGGCGCGGGATGTCGAAACGGCACTTCACCAATACCGACTCAAGGAGAAGACCATGGCAGACGCAACACCTCTCAACGCGCTCGGTCGTCAGGCGGCATACCAACTCGCCGACGTCACCAAGACCCGACCCCAGTTCGGTTCCCTCACACCGCGCTGGCTGACCCGCCTTCTGGAATTCAAAGGACTGAACGCCGGCATCTACCGGGTCAACAGGGTCGTGGAAGGCGACACGCCCCTTGACGTCCTGTGCAGCCAGGATCCCGGCAAACGGGAAATTCCCCAAGGCTACGTCGAATATCAGACCAAGCCCAGAGAATACGAACTCAGCTCCATCGCCGCAATCATCAATGTAGACACCAACGTCGCCGACGTCTACAGCTCGCCCTACGACCAGGTGGGCGAACAACTGGCCCTGGCCGTGGAAAGCCTCAGGGAACGGCAGGAAAGCCAGATCATCAACAACGATGAATACGGACTGCTGAAAAACGCCGTCGAAAGTCAACGCATCAAACCGCGCGACGGCGCGCCCACACCCGACGACCTTGACGAACTGCTGACCAAGGTCTGGAAAGAGCCGTCGTTCTTCCTCGCCCATCCCAGGGCCGTCGCCGCCTTCGCACGGGAATGCACCCGCCGGGGCGTGCCGCCCGCAACAACGGAACTTGCCGGAGGCACCTTCATCGTCTGGCGGGGCGTGCCGCTGATCCCCACGGACAAACTGTTCGTGGACGGCCTGAAAAATCCCAAAGGTCAAAGCGGCAAGACCAATATCCTGCTTGTGCGCACCGGCGAACAGAAGCGCGGCGTCGTCGGTCTCTATCAGACCGGCCTGCCCGGCGAGCAGTCCAGGGGTCTGGCCGTCAGACTGCGCGGCATAGACGACAGAGGACTCGCGTCATACCTGCTCTCCCTGTATTGCTCGGTAGCCGTCCTGGCCGACGACGCCCTCGCCGTCCTGGAAGATGTGGAAGTCGGAGAATATTATGAATACAAGTGAGGTGTTCGGATACCCCACGCCGAACCCCAAGGCTTACGGCCTGCCGGACCCCAGGGATTACGGTCTGCCGGGCACAGAGGAACTGGCGGCGCTGTTGTCCGCCTATTGCCCGGATTTTGCGCCGCAGCCGCCCCCGCAGCGTCCGGCCCCGGACGGGGCAGGGGAGGTGTATGCCCCCCGTGTCGTCTCCCGGGCGACGCCGACGACCAAGCCGGCGGCGCATGTGCCGGGCGCCGGCGGCCTGCCGTCGATCCCGGCCGTTGAGGGACTGTCGCCCTCCGCCGCCCGCGTCGGCAACGTGCCTGTGGAAACGCTGCGCGCCGATTTCCCCATTCTGGGGGAGCTTGTCGACGGACACAGGCTGGTCTGGTTCGACAACGCCGCCACCACCCAGAAACCCCGCGCGGTTATCGACCGCCTGACATACTATTACAGCCGTGAAAACTCCAACGTCCATAGGGGCGCGCATACCCTGGCGGAGCGGTCGACGGACGCCTATGAGGAGGCGCGCGGCAAAATCGCCCGCTTCATAGGCGCGCCCTCAAGCGACACCATCGTTTTCGTGCGCGGCACGACGGAGGGCATCAATCTGACGGCCCA
>JAITDR010000060.1 GCA_031282465.1 Desulfovibrio sp. | reverse complement strand
AGGCCCGCCTTCCACGCCGTGCAACAGGATTTCGTCCGCGTGAATATTTATGTCGTACCCGACGGTTATCTCTTCGCCTGCCGGAGGAGGCGGCGCTGCCGGATCGGAGGGATACGGGGCCAGAGGCGGGTGATCGAAGATCGGCGGCTGCGGAAGCGGGAGCGGCCGCCCGGCAACGCCGAGAAAGGGGAACAATCGGTCCGCATCCAGCTTGCCCTGAAGCGCAGCCCGCACCACAACGGCGGGAGCGCTGAAGTCCGGCGTGCCCACCTCGCCTTGCAGGCTCAAGCCACCGGCCTCGGCGCGCAGGTTGTGCGCCTCGACCTGGTCGCTGTTGAAAAGCAGGTCGAATTCCCCGCGCAGGTCATGTAATACCTGACGCAAACCCGGAGGCAGTACACGCCCGAAGCCGAACCAGCGGGTAAGGCTGAGCCTGTCCAACGCCACCTTCCCCGTGCACTCAAGCGCGGCGAGGTCCACACGCAGATCCGCCCGCAGGGCATCGCCTTCGCTGTTCAGGGACAATGCGGGCAAAAGCAGAACAGAACCGTCCGCATTGGCGGCAAAGCCGGAAGAAAAGTCCGCCCGTATCGCCCGGCTGCCGGGTGGGTGCATCTCCAGTGCGCCGCCGATGCGCCCCTGCACGGGTGAGGCGGGACGTCCTATGCCGGCGGCCAGAGAGAAACCCAGGGCAAGACCGGCATCGGGTAGGGCAAAGGCCGCGGAAACATAAAAATTCTCGCCTTCCGCCGCGGGCGCGAAACTGCCGTTGACTTCGCGCAGACTGAGCAGGAGTTCTCCGCGTCCGGTATACATGAAAAACCTGCCTTCCTTGACGACAACGGACGGCATGCCTTCGCCGGGCGGGGCGCACAGCAATTCGGCAACATTGCGTAAAATCTTCAGACGCGCTTCCCGGCTTGTATTTTCGGCGGCTTCGGCGCTCGGCGGCGCGCCTCCGCCCGTACCGCCGGCCCGGCCGGCATCTTCTTCGGCAACATCGCTGCCGCCCGTCGTACTTCCGCCCGTATAGCCGTTTCTGCCTATGCTTTCTCCCGCAGCATCGCCGTTGTCTGCGCCTGCTCCCGTATCGACGTCACGGCGGGAGATGCTTCCCCCGGCGCCCTCTTGTACCGCTCCGCCTTGGGCAGTGTTCGCGTTTTCCGTATGTCCCGCGAGGCCCGGCAGCCGCAGTCGCCCGCTCGCGCCGTCGAAAGACAGGTTGACAACCGGCTTGTAAAATTCGACCCGCCCGATGCCGAGTTTGCCGCGCAGCAGGCTTGACGGGTCCAGGTACACGCCGAGAGTCCGCGCGCGGGCCAGAGGCTTATCTTCACCGGCCTGCGTTTCCAAGCCGCTACCCGGCGCGGCGATGAGCACATCCGACGCTTCCAGACCGGGAGCGGGCAGCAACACCGGGCGTACGCCGCCGTGAATGCGAAACGGCAGCCCGGAAGCCGCTGTCAACATCTTTTGTGCCTCAGATGCGACCAAATCCGGGTTGATCAGGCAGAGAATATACAGAGCGGCCGCGACGCAGACCAGAAGCAGCAACAATGCCGCCGCCGCCCGCCCGAGGACGCGGAGGGGCCGGAATCGCCGGAAGCCCGACATCGGCGCGAGCGGAACTCGCACGGCTTGAGGAATTTTGCCTGAATGCGGCATATCGCGCTCCGCCGCCTGCGCTAGAATCTCGCTCCGGCGGCCGCGGTAACGGCAGCCAAAAGCGCCCCGCCGGTAAACAACGCTGCCGTCGGACGGACCAGCGAACGCCATATGCGGGGTAATTTCGTGTTGAAAAATTCGCAGGTCACGACCAGACAGACATGCAGAGGGGAAATCATTTGCCCGCAGTTCCCGGCCGCGAGACTCAACACGACGAGCGGGAGGGTGTATTCCTGCAGCCCGGCATGTCTGATAAGGTCGAGCAGAACCGGAAAGGAAAGTCCGACAAAACCCACCATGACGCCGGTCAGCACCCCGGCGACAAAAGGCAGGATCAAGCAGGCTGCGGCAACCGCGGGCAGACCGGAAGCATGCCCGCTGAGATCCCGCACGATTCCGCTCGCGGCAATCAAGTCTTTGAACAGGAAAACAGCAAACAGCAGGATGATGATGCGGCCGGCATCCGCGGAAAAAACCAACTGCGCCGCTCTACCGCGCAGCTCTCCGCGGTTTTGGACAACAGCCGTGCCCACGGCCGCGCACAAGGCAAGGCCGAAGGGTGTCTGTTTCGGCGCCTCGGGAAACAGAACGTCCAAAAGCGGCGTAAAAAGCGCCGCTCCGACGAGGACCACGAATATGGGCAGGAAATTGCACAGCAGAGATACGAGGGGCTTCTCCTGCGCGGGGGCGGCGCCGTGCGCGGGCGCGGAGACGCGCTCCGAGCAAAATCCTTCGGAAGGGATATCGCGCAGGAAGAAAAACCAACCCACGCCGACGGCCAGGAAAATCAAGGGAAAAGTGTAGCGGCAGATGACGCCCAGAGACAGGCCGAGCAGAGAACTTGCCAGTATGTACCCGGGATACAGCGGCCATGCCGTTTCCCAGATATGCCTGAACCAATAATTTATCAGTGCCTGACGGCTTTCGCCGACGGGCATGTGTCCGGCGACCGCCTTGATCATGGGACAGGAAAACAACGCCCCGCCCGGCATGGGCAGCAACCCGACAAGCGCGGGAAAGATAAACAGGCGAATCCGCGGGTTATGCAGATGGTTCTCCAACCCGTCCACAAGCCGCGTGTTCTGTCCGCCCGCCGCCTGAACGCCCGAGAGCGTTATCATCATCCATATCATGAAACACAGGAGGAGAAAGTCCGTATCCGCCGCCGTGGCCAGGATCACGCCGGGCCATTGCCCCGGCCCTATGCCGGAGACAAGGGCCGTACACAGGCTTGCCGCGAGCAGGGCAATCCTGAGTTGCGCACCCCTGCGCATCAACAGGACGATAACGGCAAAAATCAGCAGGAGTTTGACACAGGCAAGGCCGGCAGGTTCCATAATGTTCCGGTCCGGAAGCGGAGCGCCTGCCGTAGGGAGAATTCCGGGGCGGTCCGCGGGCCGGCGCGGACCGTGTGATCCGCCCGGCCTGTATTTACTGAATTTTCAATGAATTGACGATATTGCGTATATCCTGCTCGGCTGCGGCGTTGTCCGGATCGCATTCGGCGCGCACGGCTATCCCGGCCCCGTCCGGCAAGTAGATGTCCCAGCGCAGGGAGCGCAGGGGCACACCTTTGGCATCGGCTATCAGCACTCTGTGCAACAGGGCAAATTTGCCGTCCACCCTTTCAGGGGACAATTTGAGTTCCATCAGGGTGAGTTTGCTTTTGCTCTTTTTGACGGCTGCTTTTTCCTGCTCGAAAAGTTCCGCGCTGATCCTGTCGAATTCTGCGGGCGGCAACTTTTCCGCAAAATCGCGAGGCATGAAGTTGCGCTGTTCGTTGAGCAGGAACAGGGCGGCAACGGATTCGATGCCTCGGGTCGACGGGGGGGCCGTCGCGCCGAAAATCATGATGCGTTCCCCTCCCCTGCGCCGCTGGTCGAGGGCCGCCTTGGAGGCGGCATCGGGGGCAAGTTCGCCGGCCACAGTCCATGACGACGGCAGGTTGAGGCTGACGCCGTAAGCCAAATGCTTACGGTTCGGGTCGGTGGGGCCGGCCGCCTGTTGCGCCGCATCTTTCGGTACGCAGGAGGCAACCGAAAAAAGCAGGACAAGGAAGCAGGCGATTCCGGTCGGGATTTTTCCGGTAAAGCGCGAACACACTGGTGCCGTATTCATCAAAATTTCCTTTATGGTTTAAAACCTCTCCCTTCAGGAAGATTGTCGATTGGCTCCCGGGGCGCCGGGGAAATATCATTTCGGCGACTTCAATATACACCGAAGCGCGACATGTTTCAAGGCGTGCGGAAAGCCGGAAAATCCGCCGGCCGGTGCAGGATATGCGGGCCGACGGTGCGCACCGCACTCGTTCCCGTCAGGATCATGGCGGCGGTCAGTTCCGATGCCAGCTTTTTAAAGTAAAGGACCACGCCCTCGGCGCCGCCCCCGACCACAGGCGGCACCAGCGGCCTGCCGATGAGCGCGGCATCGGCACCCATAGCCAGGGCCTTGAGCACGTCCGCCCCGTTGCGCAGACCTCCGTCCACGAAAATTTTCATCCTGCCGCGCACGGCAGCCGCCACGGCGGGCAAGACTTCGGCCGTCGCCGGGCAGGCCTCCAGCGCCCGTCCGCCGTGGTTGGAAACTACAATTCCGCTGATGCCGACTGCCGCCGCGGCAACTGCCTCGTCAGGGGTCATGATGCCCTTGAGGATAATCGGCAGCTTAGTGCTGCGGACTATTTTTTCCAGGTCCGCCGGGCTTCCCGCGCCGACGGGCAGTCCGGGCGCGGGCGGACGGAAAGCGGCGGCATCCACGTCCACGGCCGCTGCGATTGCCCCGGCGTCTTCGGCCGAACGGACGCGTCGGATGATTTCCTCAACGCCGTGCGGTTTGACGGTCACGATGCCGCATCCGCCCTGTTTGCGGACGGCGGCAAGGCCTGCTTCAAAAATACCGGGGGCAAAGGCGTCTCCACTCCAAGCGACGGTCCCGGCCGCGCGGCTGCCCGTGTGCAGGCCGTCCGCCAGTTCATCTTCGCTCAGGGCTCCGCCCATGTTGACAGCGGCCCCGGCCAGAGGCGCGGTCATGACCGGCAGGGACAGGCTGTGCCCCCAGAGTTCCGTGCCCGTGTCGGGCACGGGAGAACTGTGCAGGGCGCGCAGGGTCAGTTTGACGGCGCGAAACGCGCGTACGTTTTCCATGAAGGCCGCGCCGCTGCCAATGCCGCCCATGCCGGGCACTTCACCGGCGCAGACCCGTCCGTCACAGTTCGCGCACACGCGACAGACGCCCTTGAGCTTTTCTCCGGCCTTGATCCTGATTTCACGCATATCCACGGCAGCCCCTCGATTTGCGGTATATGTTGAAATGCCCTATTGTTCCTGTTTTTCCGCCTGCCTGCCCATTTCTCCGATGTTTCAATCGACATCCGGCTCCGCGGGCCGGATGGTTTCGTCCCGGTTTTACCGGGCGTCAATCGGGCATCTCCCGGAAGGGGGAAATTTCAAACCATTGAGGACGTTCCGATAAACACCCGGCAATCCATGGGCAGGTCAAGGCCCGCATCGCGCACGTCGACTACCCCTGCCGCCTTCATCATATCCTGTATTTCCCGGCTTGTGTAAGCTTTGCCTCCAGGCGTCCCCACCAGCATGTTCAGACTGAAGAGGGCTGCGTGCCGGGGACCGCTCCTGTCGTCATACAGGGTAAATTCCTGGACGCATAGGAGTCCGCCGGGATTCAGACAAGCCGCGGCAGCGGCGATCAGGGCGGCGGCGTCATCGGCGTTCTCGCCGTGGATGACCTGGGAAATCCAGGCTACGTCGAAGTTCCCCGGAAGCGGGTCGGTCGCGAAATTGCCGGAGTGAAAGGCGATGCGATCTTCAAGTCCGAAGCGTGCGATACACTTACGCGCCGCCGGTGCGCTGCCGGGCAAATCGAAAACGACGGCCTGCAGAGCGGGATTGTGCCGGCAAAAATAGACGGCATAGGTGCCGGGCCCGCCGCCGATGTCGATGAGGCGGGCGCGTCCGGAAAAATCCAGCCCTGAGGCGACAACGGCGGCCTGCAGGGAAGCCACATTGAACATGCCCATGAGAAAATCTTCGCGTTGTTTTTCGTCCTCCGTGAAAATCGACTCGGATCGCTTCGCCGTGCGGCCCTTGCGCACGGTTTCGGGCAGACACAGCCAGTTTTTCATAATCTGCGCGTGATGGCTGATGATGAATCCCGTGTATTCCGGCGATTCACGCGACAAAAGGCGCAGGACGCCTTCCGGGGCGAACACTTTGTCTGCCCGCATATCCAGCAGTTCATGGGCGCGCAAAGCGGTGACGAGCATGGTCAGAGCTTCTTCGTCGCAGTCCAGCTCACGGGCCAGAGCGGGCACATCTTTTGGCCCTTTGCCGAGCAGCGTGAAGAGGTCCAAGTCCACGCCGGCCTGCAGGGCGCATCCGACCCAGTACGCGCCCGACATGCGCAGAAGTTCCTCAGCTTTCCATTCTTTTGCCATGGTCTTATACGCCTCCTGGTGAGATGTCATGCCTCGCCGCGGCGGTCTCGGCGTGAAGATCGCTTCGCCGGAAAGCGTAGTTTCCGGCTCGCTCACGCCGCCTTCCTTCGGCGGCGCTCCCCCTTGCGGGGTTGCTGCTGTTGTCGCTTGACGCGACACCGGCGCGTTTGCGGTCGCGTCACAGCCGCGTGTCGGTGACCCGCCGCGATTTGCCGAAGGACCGCGGCAGTGTGCCGGGATTGACGATCCTCACCTCGGCGCTGATCAGCACCCTGGAATGCAGGCTCTTTGCCACGCGTGCCGCCAGGTGCGCGTCCGCATCGCCGCCCGCTCCTTCCGCCCGTTCGACTTCCAGCAGCATGGAGTCCAGACCGTCTTTCCGGATCAGATTGATGTGGTATTCGGAGCCGAGTTCGGCATAGTACTGCATGATATCGGTGATCTGCCCGGGGTAGATGTTGACCCCGCGGAAAATAATCATATCGTCGGCGCGTCCGATCAGTCGATCGTGCCGGGGCATGGAGCAACCGCAGGGGCAGGGAGCGGGAAGCAGGCGGCTGAGGTCTCCGGTGCGGTAGCGGATCAGCGGACAGGCTTCTTTGCGCAGACTTGTGACCACCATTTCGCCCGTTTGTCCGTGCGGGACGGGTTGCAGACCGGCCGGGTCCACGATTTCGATGACAAAAAGGTCGGCCCAGTAATGCAGGCCTTCGTGGACGCGACATTCCAGCGCGGTGCCGGGGCCGTACATTTCGGTCATGCCGCCGATGTCGAAACTCTGCTCAATGCCCAGAGCGCGCTCAAAGGAACGGCGCATCTTCGGGCTGTAGCCTTCCGAACCGAAGATGACGGTGCGCAGTTTCACTTTGTCCGCCAGATTGTTCCGCTGCACTTCCTCTCCCATGAGCAGGGCCATGGAAGCGGTGCTGCACAGACATGTGGAGCCGAGGTCCGTCAGCATCTGCAGTTGTATTTCCAGATTGCCCGCGCCCACGGGCACGGCCAGAGCGCCGAACAGCTCGCAGCCGGCCTGGAATCCCACACCTGCGGTCCAGAGGCCGTAGCCCACGGCAATCTGCACCCGGTCCTGCGGCGTCAGTCCTGCCAGTTCGAAACAGCGGGCCATCTGCAGGGCAAAAGTACCCACATCCTCTTGCGTATACGCCAGAATTTTACGTTTGCCGGTGGTCCCGCTGGAGGCATGGACGCGCACCACTTCCGACTCCGGCACACTGAGCAAGGGCAGGGGGTAGCCCAGACGCAGGTCGTCGGCATCGGTAAAGGGCAGCTTGTCCAAATCTTCCAGACCGCGTACGGCACGGGGATCTATCCCGGCGGCGGCGAACTTGGCGCGGTAAGCGGGGGAACGGGAGCAGGCGTTCAGCACGGTCCGGCGCACACCGTCATCCTGGATGCGGCGCAGATCCTCGGAATCGAATTGAGGGATAAACCGGCTCATGCGCTCTCCTGAAGAGCTTTTCAAGGTTGCTTTTACGCCTCCGGCGGCCGGGGTGCCGCCCCAAGGCCCCGCCGAGGGAAAGAATTTCCCCCGGACCCCCTCGTCTGGGATGTGAGTTTCAAGGTTAAACCGCTCCAACGTGTCGGCAAAGGGAAAAGGCACATTTCCGGCAGGCCGTGCGCAGGCCTCTTTCAAAAAAACGCAGCCTGGTTTAGGATGCGCGCTCACGACATGTGCAGCGCGGATGAGCTTTAACATAAAAGATTTCCGGGGAAAAGCCCTGCGGACGGCGGGGCTTTTCCGCACGGCACAGGGAGGCAGAGTGTGCGGGTTCTTATAATCGGTTCGGGCGGTCGCGAACACGCCTTGGCATGGAAATTGGGACAAAGCCGGGAAAAGCCGGACATACTCGTCGCGCCCGGCAACGGCGGCACGGCGCGGGACGCCCGCAATGCGGCCATGCCGCCCGGCGGCATCGACCGTCTCATGGAGTTCATCCGGGCGCACAAGGTGGATTTCGTCATTCCCGGCACGGAACTGCCCTTGGTGAACGGCATCGTCGATGCCTGCACCTGCGCGGGTGTGCTCTGTTTCGGGCCTGCCGCCTACGCCGCCCGCCTGGAAGGTTCCAAGTCCTTTGCCAAGGAGATCATGCGCGAAGCCGGCGTGCCGACGGCAGATTTCGCGGTCTTCAATGATTACGCAACGGCGGAAAAGTATGTGCGGGACAGAAAGCGCCCTTTGGCGGTCAAAGCCGACGGCCTTGCTGCCGGCAAAGGAGTGATAATGGCCGCCGGCGCGGAAGACGCCGTTGCCGCCCTGCGCGGCATGATGCTTGAGAAACAGTTCGGCCCGGCCGGGGAAACGGTGGTCATCGAAGACGCGCTTGCGGGCGAAGAAGTTTCCCTTTTGGCCGTTTGCCGCGATGAGACGCTTGTTCTTCTGCCTACGGCCCAAGACCACAAGAGGGCCTTGGACGGCGACAGAGGACTCAACACCGGCGGTATGGGAGCCTACAGCCCCGCCCCGGTTCTGCCGGAGTGCCGAATGGGGGAAATTGCCGATTCGATGATGCTCCCTGTACTGAAAACCATGAAAAAACGCGGTGTTCCTTACTCAGGTGTATTGTATGCCGGCCTGATGCTGACCGCCGACGGGCCGAAAGTGCTGGAATTCAACGTACGTTTCGGCGACCCGGAATGCCAGGCGCTGCTCATGCGTTTCAAGGGCGATCTGCTGGAACTTATGGTTGATTGCGCGCGCGGACGCTTGAGCGGCGCATCGCACGCAGCCGGAACAAAACGAATCCTGCAGGCGGACGATTGTGCGGGCGGGCGACAGGGCGATGCCGCCCTCGGGTCGGGTTCAACGACACATCCGGATTTTGCTCTGAACGCTCCGCAGGCGTCCGCCGGGGATACTTCTTCTCGTTTATGTTCCCCGGACTGGACGGATGAAACAGCCCTCTGCGTGGTCGTGGCCGCTGAAGGATATCCGGGCGAATACCGTAAAGGCATGACCGTCGAGGGCATTGAAGCGGCCGAGGCCCGTGTACCCGGAAAAATCAAGGTGTTCCACGCCGGCACTGTTGCGGAGCAGGGGAAGGTTCTGGCTTCGGGCGGGCGAGTGCTGGGGGTTACGGCCCTCGGCGCGAGCTTGCGGGAGGCACAGGAGCGCGCCTATGCAGCCGTTGCCGACATCAGGATTGAGCATACCTTTTTCAGACGCGACATAGGCGGCAGAGGACTGAAGGCGGCAGACTCGGCGTCGGGGGCATCCGGGCCATACCCGGAGCGGCCCGATACAGTGCGCGGAGGAAGACGCCCCTCACTTGCGGGCTCCAACGGGAGCGGGACATGACTCAGGCGTTGATACTTATGGGCAGCATCTCTGACGAGGAAACGGTACGTCCCTGCGCAGAATTGCTGGAAAAGCTCGGCATAGGCTTCAGCATTGCGGTAAGCTCCGCCCACAGAACCCCGGAACGCACGGAAGCGCTGGTGCGCGAGGCAGAGCGGAACGGCTGCCGGGTTTTTATCTGCGCGGCGGGCATGGCGGCCCATCTGGCCGGAGCGGTGGCGGCCCGGACCATCAGACCGGTTATAGGCATCCCGATCACGGCCTCCTCCCTCGGCGGGCTGGATGCGGTACTTTCCACGCTGATGATGCCCCCCGGTTTCCCGGTAGCGACACTGGCTCTGGACAAGGCAGGCGCACGCAACGCTGCTTGGCTGGCGGCGCAGATTCTGGCACTGGACGACGACAGTCTGGCGTCGCGGCTCATGGAAGAGCGCGCGGCCATGGCGCGTGGTGTGGAAGAAGCCTCCCGGCGCCTTACCGGCAACCCGTAGCCGGCACCGATCGCCGGCCCGAAAAAGATTCAATACGTTCATCCGCAATTGCATATGGAACCGCCGGCCCGACGGCCGGCCCGGAGGAGATGCCGATGAGCCGCATTTCGGCAGTGTTGACTTTCCTTGTTCTGATGCTTGTGATGCCGATATCCTGCACCCCTGTCAGGGTAAGCATGCCCGTTCTGGTCCTTGACGGCCCTGCCCTGCATATCGCAGGCGTCTATTCGGGCATGCGTCTGGAAGGCGTTATGGACCGGGGCTGCATGGCGGGCGTCGGGACTCTGAGCCTGCGGGCCGTGGATGTTGTCGATACCGACAAGGCGGCGGCCGTTGCGGAACATGGCAAGGCAGAGGATATCGCGCCGGCGGGCAAAACGGTAAACACTGCGGAGAAGCGGAAGACAGGGCACAAGGACGAAACGGCGGCTGCCGGGAAAACCGACAAAGCGGAAGCAAAGGACAAGATTGCGGCAACCGGAGAAAAAAGTACGGGACATGCCGCGGACGGCGCAGCCGGCGTCGCTGAAACGGACGACACACCCGCGCCGGCATTCGCCTGCTCAGGCAAGCTGGATGTCCTGCCGGACAGGAAAGCACGGGTGAACGGCATTCTGGAATGCACATCCGGCAGGCGCATGGCCTTTTCCCTGCGCAACCTCGGCCCGGACCAGGGGCTGGGCATAGCTAGGGAATCGGAAGAAGTAGGCTTGATGGTCTTTTTTTACCATGCGGCAGAAGATGAGGCAAAACGGCGTCTGCCGCAGATACTGGCTGAAATGGAAAACCTCCGCGCCGGCGCGGAAAAATAACTGCCTCGTTCGGCGGATTGCATCCGGAATCACCGCACGCTGCAAACGCGTCATGCCGTTGTGCCGTACCGTGCGCGCAGTTTTGCCGCCAATTCCTGCGCGGACTGGACGTAACGCATACGTTTTTCACGGTTCAATCCACACTGCGTTTTCATAATGCAACGCACTGTGCCTCAACAACACGGACTCAGGTTGTTCCCCGCCTCACGCAACACAGCCGCGCAACGCGGACACAGGTTCGGGTGGGCAGGGTCGGTGCCGAGTTCCTTACTGTATATCCAGCAACGAACGCATTTCTTTCCGGGGGCCGGGCCGACGAGAATACGCAGGTCGTCGACGTTGTCCGCCCTGACGGCGTCGGCCGGCGCCTTTTCCAAGGGTTCCAGGGCAAAATCGGAAACAATGAACACCGAGCGCAGGTCCGTCCCCAAAGCGAGCAAATCCCGGATCAGGGAGCTGCCCGCATACAGGGTCACAGTAGTATCCAGCGCATGGCCTATCTGCCCTGCCTTGCGGAACGGCTCAATGGCCCGCGTGATTTCCGAGCGCACATCAAGCAGCGTTTGCCTGCGCGCCACCTCCTCGTCATCCAGGTAAAGTGTCTCCAATTCGTCTACGGGCAGGGCGAAAACGGTCGCGACCTTCGGCTTCAGGCCTGCGGGCAGACCGTCAAGGACTTCCTCGGCCGTGAAGGAAAGCACCGGCGCCATATCCGCCGCCACCATACACAGGATGCGGTACATGGCCGTCTGGGCGGAACGGCGTTCGCGGCTCCGGGGGGCTGAGGCGTAAAGACGGTCCTTGATCACGTCCAGATAAAATGCCGACAAATCGCCGGCACAGAGATTGTGCAGAGTGTGGAAAACTTTGTGGAACTCGTAGCTTTCATAGGCCGCCTGTATTTCCCGGTGCGCGCGGCCGACCATATCGAGGGCGTGCCGGTCCAGCGGATCCATGTCGGCGTCGTCCGTCATGTCTTCCCTGTCGAAATCGTACAGGTTGCCGAGCAGGTAGCGGCAGGTGTTGCGGATGCGGCGGTAGGCATCCACCAGACGCTTCAGTATCTCGTCCGAAATACGCACGTCTTCGCGATAATCCACGGAAGAGACCCACAGACGCAAAATCTCGGCGCCGTAGCGCGCAATAACCTCCTCCGGCACTATGACGTTGCCGTCGGACTTGGACATCTTTCGGCCTTCACCGTCCACAACGTACCCGTGGGTCAAGACCTCCCTGTACGGAGGCACGCGCCGCGTTCCAACGGATACCAGCAGGGAAGAGTGGAACCAGCCGCGGTGCTGGTCCGAGCCTTCCAGGTACATATCGGCGGGGAACCGGCACTCCGGACGTCGCTCCAATACGGCGGCGAAACTGGTTCCGGAGTCGAACCACACGTCGAGGATATCCGTTTCCCGCCTCCAGTCTTCGGC
>JAITDR010000255.1 GCA_031282465.1 Desulfovibrio sp. | reverse complement strand
ACACGCGCGTCAAGCATACCTTCATCAATGCTTTTGATGACGGCGGCGACATTGGAACCTACACCGGAGGCCAGGGCGGCAATTTGTAAAGTCATGGCAATCTCTTTCAACAGATAAGGTTAAATGCGGTTCTTGAAAACGGCAATCCCGCCGGTCATCTTGAAGCATATCAACATTGATTTTGTACGCCTCCGGCGGCAAGTTTCAGGGCGCGGTCCAGTTTGGCCAGAGTGTCCTCTCTGCCTGCCGTCTGCATGACCTGAACGATGTCCGGCCCGTTGACCGCGCCGAGCAGGGCTACACGCAACGGCAGGCCGACGGCTTTGAATTTCAGTCCCTTTTCTTCGACATAGGCCTGGACGGCGGCATGCAGCGTGTCGCGGTCAAAGGCCTCCAAGGCGGCCAGACGGTCGCGGAGTTCCGCCAGATGCGCGCAATCGTCCGGCCCCAGGCTTTCCAACGCGCCCTCGGCATAGACAAGGTCGTCCGCCGGCGTCAGGACGGGACGCATTTGCTCGGCCAGATCCTTCAACGTGCGTGCCCTGCCCTGCAACATGCCGATACAGGCGAGGACGAGTTTCCGGTCGACCGTCGCGCCGGCTTGCGGACCGCTTTCCCCGTCGGTGTTCAGAAAAGGACGCAGTTCGGGCAGCAGCGCTTCAGGCGTATAACGGCGCATGTGTTCCGCATTGACCCACAAGAGCTTCTGCGGGTCGAAGGCCGCCGGGGACCGGTTCAGATTGCCGCCGTCGAACAGGCTCACCAGTTCGTCGCGTTCGAAAATTTCGCGGTCCCCGCAGCTCCAGCCCAGACGGACCAGGTAATTGACCAGGGCATCGGGCAAAAAACCGTCTTTGTCGTATTCCATGACGGATTTGGCGCCGTGCCGTTTGGACAGCTTCTGCCTGTCCGGCCCCAGAATCATCGGCACATGGCCGAAGACGGGCGGTTCCGCGCCGAACGCCCTGTACAGGAGTATCTGCCTGGGGGTGTTGTTGACGTGGTCGTCGCCGCGCAACACGTGGGTGATGTTCATGGCGGCGTCGTCCACGACTACGGAAAAGTTGTAGGTCGGCGAACCGTCGGCCCGGCGCAGCACCATGTCGTCCAGTTCCGAGGCTTCGAAAGCGAGGCGGCCCTTGACCATGTCGTCGAACTCGATGCGTCCTTCGGCGGGCGCGGCCAGACGCACGGTCCTGCCGGGGCCGGGTCCCAGACCCAGATTGCGGCAGCGCCCGTCATAACGGGGTTTTTTGCCTTCGCTTCTGGCCTTTTCACGCGCGGCTTCCACGGTTTCCGGGCTGCATGCGCACCAATAGGCGTGCCCCGAGGCGAGAAGGCGCTCGACGGCGGCATCGTAAACGGCAAAGCGGTCTTTCTGGAAAATCGGGTCGCCGTCCCAGTCCAGCTTCAGTCTGCGCATGGAAGCCAATATGGAATCCGTATACTCCTGTCTGGAGCGTTCCCGGTCCGTATCCTCAATGCGCAGGACAAAGCGTCCGCCGTAACGGCGGGCCAGCAGCCAGCAGAACACCGCGGTACGCGCCCCCCCGATGTGCAGGTGCCCGGTGGGGCTGGGCGCGAAACGCGTGACCAGGCTTCCGCGCGTAAAAAGGGTCGGCGATGTCGCGGCGTTCACCAAAAATTCCTTCCGTATTTACTTGCATACCAAGGCTTTATAGGCCTGCAGAACGCCTTCCGGGCTGGTCAGCGACGGAAACGCGTCCAGAAAGGCGGGGTCGAATTTATCCGTTTTCGGGTCAAGGGCAAAGCGGAAAGTTATATCCAGCATTTTCTGCTCCTTGACCCAGGCCGGGAGCGTGTCGCCGGCAAGGGTGCCCGAAACCAGGACGAATTCTTTCCCGTCCTGCTCTTTCTTGAAACTCCAGACCGGGTTCTGCAACAGGCCGGAAACCAGACCCTGCACGGTTTTGCCGGAGCAATTGCCGGCCACGGTGTTTTTTACGGAGTCTATTTTGCCCTGTTCACCGCATCCCGCCGCAAAGAGCAGCAGAACCACGGCTGTTATGAATGTTGCCGTTGTGCGCATGGTTGTTTCCTTGATGTTGTGTGTCTCCGGCAGCCGGGGCGCTGCCCCGAACCCCGCCGGAGGCAAATAAATCACCATTGAAATGTTTCAACATTCGGCCTTGCGGCGGTAAACGTCGTTCCGTTGGTCCGAGAATTCCCAAGGTTCTTTGTTGCGTTTCGCTTCGCGTTCGGCGTCTTCGCCTGCGGCGGCGCAGGCGGGGCAGGCCGAACGCGGCACGTGGATGCAGGTCGTCCGGCCGCTGTAGTGGGTGCGGGTACGGATGACGAGCGTGCCGGGGCAGTTGTTGCAGACGCGCAGGCGTTCCTGTTGTTGTTCGTGAATGCCGTCCGTATCGTAATACACATCTCTTTCGCGTGTAAACCAGCCGCCCTCTCTGTGGTAGCCGGCCGCCGGAGCGGGGCGTTGGAACGCGGCGAGGGTGCTGTCTCTGAGGCGTTTGATATAGGCAAGAGTCTCCGGGGCGGTAGCGGCGAGGTCTACGCGCCAGGCGGGTTCGACGACGCGGCTGAAGTCCATGCCGGCGAGGGCCAGGATGACGGCCAGATTGACGTAGGGCAGGGCGCCCTGGATGGAATAGCCGCCTTCGAGTACGGCGATATCCGGGTTGATGCTGCTCACCATGCGGGCGTAGCCGCGGGCGGACAGCCGCATGTCGGTGATGGGGTCGGAGAAATGGTTGTCCTGGCCGGCGGAGTTGACGACGAGGTCGGGTTTCCAGGCGTCCAGCAGGGGGCGGACGATTTCGTCGGCCGCGTAGAGGAATCCCTCGTCGCCGGTACGCGGGGGCAGGGGGATGTTGACGGTGCGGCCGGCGGCCGAGGGTCCTCCCGTTTCGTGGGGGAAACCTGTGCCGGGGTACAGGGTGCGGCCGTCCTGATGGATGCTGATGAAGAGGGTATCGGGGTCGTGCCAGTAGATATCCTGGCTGCCGTCGCCGTGATGGCAGTCGGTATCCACGATGGCCACGCGGCGGACGCCGAAATCCCTGCGCAGGCGTTCAATCATGATGGCTTCGATGTTGACGGCGCAGAAGCCGCGTCCGCCCTGCACCACCTTCATGGCGTGGTGTCCCGGCGGTC
>JAITDR010000024.1 GCA_031282465.1 Desulfovibrio sp. | reverse complement strand
GCAAAACGGCAGGATGACGAACTGCTGCAACTCGTTACCTTCAGTATCGGCGAAGAAGAGTTCGGCGTGGACATCCTCAAGGTGCAGGAAATCATCCGCACCATGGAAATAACCAAAGTACCCAGAGCGGAAGCCTTTGTGGAAGGGGTCATCAACCTGCGCGGCAAGGTTATTCCCATCATCGACCTGCGCAGGCGCTTCGGCCTTGACTCCAAGGTGCACGACAAGCATACCCGGATCATCGTCATAGAAATAAACAACATGATCGTCGGTTTTGTTGTGGATTCCGTGTCCGAGGTGCTGCGTATACCGGCCGGTACGGTGGAACCGCCGCCGCCCGTCGTGGCCGGCGTTGATTCCGAATACATCAGCGGCGTGGGCAAACTTCAGGACCGCCTGCTTATTCTGCTGGACCTCGACAAGCTGCTGTCCAGTGAAGTGATTGAATCTTTGGCGCAATTGTAGCACATTGTTCCGGTTCGGACACAGCCGCCGGTTCCGTGCCGGCGGCTGATTTTTTTCGGCCGTCGGCACCTGCGCGCGGGTATGCGCAACATTCTGCCGGACGGATGTTGTCCATACACATTCCACGCCGGCGCCTGCGCCAGGGTATGCGCAACATTCCCCGCGGGGTTCCTGTGTGTCTTCTTCCTTGCAGTTTCTCGTCGACCGTCTGACGCGGGAAAACAGCGGCCCGGTCCGCGTGGTGCGTTCCGGGCCGGGCACCATGGCCCGCCTGGCCTGCGCTCTGCTTGCGCGGGGTCGGGGCGTGGTCGCCTGCGCCGCGAACCGCGCTTCCCTTGCGGAACTGCGCGCTTTGGTCGGGCTTTTCAGTCCCGATGTTTCGGCAACCGACCCTTCCCCCCTGCGCACGGCCTGGCAGCAGCGCGTCATAGTCATGCCTCCGCACCCGGCCCGCACCGGCGGCACAGACAACTGGCCCGAACGCATGGCCGCCCTCTATGCCCTGAAACAGAAACGCAACGGACGCGGCGTCCTGGTCACGCCGGAAGCGTTTCTCCTGCGCCTGCCGCCGGAGGATATTTTCGACGTCCATGAACTGATTCTGAGCAAAGGCATGGACATGGCCCCGGATCTGGTGCTGGAGCAAGCCCTGGAATGGGGCTATTCCCGCGTGCCGATGGTCAACGCGCCCGGTGAAATAGCCGTGCGCGGCGATATTCTGGATGTCTTCTGTCCGGGGTATTACCGCCCTTTGCGCCTGGAATTTTTCGGCGACACACTGGATGACCTCCGGCATTTTGAACCCGTTTCCCAGCGCTCCATCGCCGATGTGCAGGAAATGGTCATGATTCCGGCTTCTCCGGTGATTTTGAGCCGGCGCCTGCGCGGCGAGGCCGAAGCATTCCGGCAGCGCGAGGTAGAGGAGGGCAGGCTGGATCCCGCAGAAGCGGCCGCCCTCGTCCGTTTGCTCGACAGTAACAGCGCCGCGCTGTTTCCCGGCATGTTTTATAAAACATGCTCCCGCCTTGAAGACTGGCTGCCCGAGGACGCCGTCTGCCTGCTGCCCGGTGCGGCGGATGTCCGCGCCGTTCTTGAAGAGAACGAACACAGGCTGCTGGAACTGCCGGAGCATGACGGCCCGTTGCACGGTCTCAACAAGTCCGTTGCGCGGGCGCTGCGTCCGTCTTCCGAGGTGTCGGCTTTTTTCGCGGCATCACGTTGCGCCTGTTTCGAAGACCTGCGCGTCGGTATGCCGGAGACGCCGGATGAAGTCGCCCTGCGTGAGCAGACCTTTTCATCCTACCAGGAAGTTTTTACGCACGGCGATGCCCATGAACGGCCGTGGCAGTATCTGCTCGCCGTAATGCGGGATTGGGCGGGAGCAGGGCGGCGTGACGGGAAACGCGGCGTGACGTCGGACGGGGGGCGCAAAAGCGGCGGCAAGGGCGGCGGAGAAGCGCGCGTCGCCCGCATGGAAGAGAATGCGGCCGCGCCGGACGACGCGGCCGGCGCACGGGACGTGCTGCAAGCCCGCCCCGGCGGCCGCCTGCTGCTCAGTTTTTCCACAGAACGCGCCCGCACGCGGTTCCTCAAACTGGCGGCACAGGACGGCATAAGCCCGCATTTGCGGCTGGATGCCGCCGATTACGGGATTTTCGCCCTGATCGCGCCGTTCCGCAAAGGGCTTCACCTGACTTGGGAACACTGCACGGTCCTCGGCGAGGATGTTCTCCGGCCGCGCGTCGACCACGCCCGACAGTCAGCCGCCGCCGCGGTTTTCCAGGGACTGGAAACGCACGATACCCTGAGCGACGGCGACCTTCTGGTCCACAAGGACTACGGCTTGGGCATTTTCCGGGGTCTGCACCGCATGGCCTCGGGAGGAACCGCAAGCGATTACCTGCTGCTGCAGTACGCCGGGGACGACAAGCTCTATCTGCCCGTGGACCGCCTGTCTCTCATACAGCCTTTCAAATCGGCGGAAGGCGTGCGGCCCGTGCCCGACCGGCTCGGCGGTACGCAGTGGGCAACGGGCAAGGAAAAAGCGCGTAAGGCCGTGATGCAGATAGCCTCCGACCTTGTGGAAATGTATGCCCTGCGCAAGGTGCTCAAGGGATTCCGCTACGGGCCGCCGGACGAGATGTACCGTGAATTCGAGGCCGGTTTCGGATTCGAGGAAACGCCGGACCAGGCCAAAGCCATAGAAGACGTCCTGAACGACATGGAAAAAGGGGAGCCCATGGACCGCCTGGTTTGCGGCGACGTGGGCTTCGGCAAGACCGAAGTCGCCATGCGCGCCGCAGTCCGTGCCGCGCTGGAAGGCCGGCAGACGGCATTGCTGTGTCCCACGACGGTATTGGCCGAGCAGCACTACCGGACCTTCCGCAGCAGACTCGCGGCTCTGCCGGTCAATGTCGGGCTGCTGTCACGTTTTGTATCCGCCGCCAAACAACGGGAGGTGCTCAAGGCAACGGCCGAAGGGCGCATCGACGTCCTCATCGGCACGCACCGCATCCTGTCCCAGGATGTCGCCATACCCAATCTCGGCCTGCTCATCCTGGACGAAGAACAACGCTTCGGTGTGCGCCACAAGGAACGCCTCAAGGAGATACGCAAAAACGTGGACGCCCTGACTCTGACGGCCACCCCCATCCCCCGTACCCTGCAGCTTTCCCTCTCGGGTATCCGCGAACTGTCCGTCATCGAAACGCCGCCGCCGGAACGCAAACCCGTGTCCACAGCTCTCATCGCCCGCGACGACGACCTGCTGCGCGGCATACTACGCCGCGAACTGGACCGGCAGGGACAGATTTTCTGGGTGTACAACAGAGTGGACGGGCTGGAGCGCGTCGCCGACTATGTGCGCATGCTCGCGCCGGAGGCGCGCCTGGGCATCGCGCACGGCCGCATGAGCGAAAGCGCCCTTGAAAAGAACATGCGAAAATTCTGGCTCGGAGACCTGGATATCCTGGTCTGCACCTCCATCATCGAATCCGGACTCGACTTCCCCCGCGCCAATACTCTTGTCGTGGATCAGGCGCACCTGTTCGGCCTCGGACAGTTGTACCAACTGCGCGGCAGAGTGGGACGCTCGGACAGACAGGCCTTTGCCGTGTTCGTGACGCCGGACCCGGAACACCTGCAGGAAACTACCCGCAAACGCCTGCGCATCATTCTGGAAATGGACTACCTCGGGGCCGGCTTCCGCATAGCCATGGAAGACCTTCGGCTGCGCGGCGCAGGCAACATCCTCGGTGAATCGCAAAGCGGCCACATCAACCGCGTGGGCCTTGAGCTGTTTATGGAAATGCTGGAACAGGCCGTTGCGGAACTCAAAGGCGCACCTGTGCAAAGTTTTACGGAAACGGAACTGTCCCTGGGTATCCCCGCCTTCATTCCGGAAGATTACATGCCGGACGGTCAAGAACGCCTGCGCTGTTACAAACGGCTTTCCTCGGCTCAGGATGAAACGGCCCTGAAAGCAGCGGCCGCGGAAATCGGCGACCGCTTCGGACGCCTTCCCCCCGAACTGGAAAACTTCATCGCCGTGCTCGCGTTCAAACGCCGCTTGGGCAGACATTTCGTGAGTAAGGCGGATATCTTTCCCGATAAAGTGCGGCTGTCCTTTGTCACGAACGCGGGCCCCGACCCGGCCGCTCTGGTCGACTTTGTCATGGGCGCCCAACGCAGCGGTCTGCAAGTGCGGCTTCAGCCGCCGGGGCTCCTGGAATTGCCTTTCAAGGGCGGGAACGAGCCGGATGCGAACGTGCCGGAGGCGCTGGACAAGCTGTGGGGCATGCTGTACCCTTTATGGCATGAAGCGGAAACGTAATGCGTACCTCACGCTCCTGATGTTTTGCCTTGCCGCGGCGCTGCTGTTGCCGGGCGAACTGCGCGCCGTGCCCGGCGATGTGGCTGAAGTGGACGGACAGGGGATTTCTTTCAGTGAACTGGAGTCGGCCAGGATCAGTCTGTTTACAGGTTTTTCACCCAACGCTCCGGAGCCTGATGAAGCAACCCTGCTTTCCCAATATCGCTATGTGCTGGGCCGGATAATTGAGGAAGCGGCCGTGTGTCGCTATATGGAGCAGAACGGCTTCGCCCTTGCTCCCGACGCGTTGGAGGAAGAAGAGCGACGCATCCGCGCCGATTATCCCGAAGGGGCTTTCGACGACATGCTCATCAGGAGCGGTCTGGAGATCGACGACTGGCGCAGAGCCCTGTACCGGTGTCTGAGCGTCGAGCAGTTTTTGTCCAAAGTGTTGCGGCCGGAGATTACCATCACCGCCGACGAGGTCCAGCAATACTATCTGGCGCACACGGAAGAGTTTGTCGTTCCGGAATTATGGCATTTCTTGCGTATACTCGGGCGGGACATCAAGGCGGTCGAGGCCGCGCGCGCCGATCTCGCGGCAGGCACGGAGGCCGCCGAAGCGCGGCAAAAGCATCTCGTGACCATCCAGGACATCAATATGAGCATCGACCTGGTGCCCGAAGAACTTGCCGCCGCCCTCGCGCCGCTGGCGCCGGGCAAGGCGTCGAAAGTGATAAAAAGCGGGCAGGAGTATACCGCGCTTGTGCTGCTGACCAAAACACCTCCCTCCGTTCTTGATCCCGCGGAAATATCGCAACGCGTGGAACGCGCACTGTCCGAAGAGAAAATGCGCTCCATTTACGAGGACTGGCTGCGCAAACGACTCAAGTCGGTCAAGGTGCGCATCACGCCCGCCCTGGCTGATGCGCGCAATGCCGGGGAAGCGAAGCGCTGATTGACGGGGCTCCGCCCCGACATCGTCAGCGGCGCGGGCTCAGGCTGTCTTTCAATCCTTTGACGGCCTCTCCCGATTTTTTGAGCAGGTCCGTCGCCGCTTCGGGAGCGCGCGCGGCGCTTTCCGCCGCGTTACGCAGCAGGGTACGCGTGTCTATGCTGTAAGACAGGGCATGCAGGGGGCCGCGTATGCTCACCGGCACGGCCGGTCCGGGCGGCGGCCCTGCCGTCATGAAGTCGATGCCCAGATCCGCCTGTCCGTAAGCGATATGGACGGTGCCGCCCCCGCGCGCCAGAATCACGTCCGAAACCAGCGCAATATCTTTGCTTACGGCTTCTCCTTGGGTGACGACGACGCTTGCGCTGATGCTTTTGTAGGCGAAGGTGCTTGGAAAAGGGGTGAATCCCGGCAGTTCGGGGGCGAGCGTGAATCCGCCGACCCCGCCGTCGCGGGCGGCCGCGGACGCTTTGCCGTTCAAGCTGTGCAGCACGGCATCCACAGAGCCCCCTTTGCCCTTCAGGTCAAGGGAGGCCCGCAGTTTTCCGCTGAGCGTGTAGTGGTCCGAAAACACCGGCGATGCCGCCGCCAGTTCCATATCCGGGGAGCGGAGCGTTGCGTTGACGGCCAGAGCGGGTTCCGCGCCGCGCAAATCAAGGGCGACCTTGCCCGCGAGTTGTCCTTTGAACAGGCTCAGACTGTAGGCGAGGTCGGCTTTGCCGCCTTGCATTTTCAGGTCGCCGCGGATGTTGCTCAGGGTAATTTTGCCGTAAAGAGCCTTGTCCGCCGTCACGGTGAAGTTTGTTTCAAGGTTGAGCAGGGCGGGTGTGACCGATGTTTTTGCGGGGCTTTTTTCCGCTGCGCCGTCCGCTCCCGGTTTCCCGTGCTTGTCCCGGCCGGTGCGCGCGTCGGATGCGGGAGTTTTGGGGCCTGCAACGGTCGGCCTGCCCAGGTTGGGCGCACCCTGTACCGTGCCCGGGGCCGCTTCCCCGGCCGCCGGAGCCCGCAGGCGCAACGCGGCGTTGATGTCCAAGCTGTCCAGGGCAAGTTCGCCTTCCAGTTTGTGTTTGGCTCCGCTGCCGGGCGCGTAGGCGGCCGAGGCCGTGAAATGAGCGGAGGCGGCGCCGGGCAGAGTGAATATGCCCTTGATGTCTTTCGCCTTCCAGGCGCCGGATGCGGAAACTTCCGTTTTCCCGCCGAGTTCTGCCGTGATGGGGGGCAGGCTGCCGAGTTTCGGCCCGAGTTCCAGCTTTGTGATATCCAGATACAGGGAAGGTTCGGCAGCCTTGTCGCGCGCGTCCGCAGCGCGTACTTCCAGAACGGCTTGCAGGCGGAAGGAGAGCGTGTTGCCGCCGGCTTCGTCGCGTGCGCGGCCTGTCAGGGTCAGGGGCGCGGCTGCGCCTTCTTTCAACCCGTCCAGGGCAAGCGTGTCGATCTCCGCGTTGTAGGCAGCGCCGCTGCGCAAATCCCGGTAGGCGAGGCGTATATCTTTACATGACAGCCGCTTAAGGCTCCAGTCGGGCGGCGGGCCGGCGGATTTTTTGCCGCCGGCGGCGTCGGGCGGCGGGGCAACAGGCTCCGCTGCAGGCCCGTCATCGGACCCGCTCCGCTCTTTTGTCGGCGACCAGTTGCTGCGGCCCGCCGGGTCCACCGTCAGCGTGACCTTGAGGCCGGACAGCAGGATTTCTTCAACAGCCACGTCGCCGTGCAGCAGGGAACCCAGGGACAAGGCGGCCGAGACGTTTTCGGCGGTCAGCAGTTCCGGGTCCACCGCTGTTTTCGGATTGCTGAGGGTCACCTTGCCGGTTTTCAGACCGAGGGTGGGGAAAAAGGTCGTTTCCGCTTCGCCGTGGAACTCCAGGTGCAGACCGGTCGCCTTTTCCGCGGCATCGGCCATGAGTTGTCGATAGTCGGCGGGTTTGAGCACGGCCAGGAGTATGCCGAGACCGACGGCGCACAGCAGAATCAGGCCGGCGACTCCCGGAATCAGAATCAGAGCGGCTCTTCGGGCTGTTCCGGCAACGCCGCCGCGCCGGGCAGGATATTTCGGCTTCATCTGAAACTCCTTTTCGGGGGGTATCAGGTGTAGAGTTTTTTCCATTCATCCAGAAAAAGCAAGGCTGCTTCGGCATCGGAGAGTACGCCGTTTTTGCCGCGTACGGCGGCAATCACGTCGGAGAAGGATGCGTTTGCGGGCAGGTCAAGCTCGCGCATCAGCGATGTCACGGCATCGCCCAGGTCTTCGGGCATGTTTTCCGGCCAGACGACGGTTTCACGCCGGCCGAAGTCGGGCAGTCGTTCGGCGGCGAACTCCAGAAGTCGTTTCATGCGCGCTGCGTAGGTATGTTCCGCCAGGGTGCGCCGGCGTGCGCGCTCGGCAACGGCGGCGCGTTCTTCCGGATGTGCCGAGTAGAACCGGATTTTCTCCCGTAGTTCGTCCAGGTCGGAGAAGGTTGCCGTTTCGTCGGGACCGTACAGCTCCGGCAGCAGTTCGCGCCGGTCGATGAGTTGAAAGGCGCCGCAGGCGGCGATTTCAAAGGTGCGCGGGTTGACGAAGTCCCCCGACGCTACCGGGGGATCGGCGCGCAGGGAGGAGTGCAGGTTGAGGTTGACGGCGGCGGCATTGAAAATGCGCACGCAGTCTTCGGAGGTGATGCGTTCGCCGTTTTTTTGCAGCATGGGCGCGATTTCCGGGTCGCCCTCCCATTCCGTGCCCCATATTTTGAGCCCCGGATCCCGGAGTCCGGCAAAGGCTCTGCGCCTGTTGGGATACCCCGCGCCGACAAAGGAGAGTTGCGCTCCGAATTCTTGTTTTTCGCGCTCGTCCAAGGCCAGAGGCCGGTGCAGGGAGGGCAGGGCAGCCAAAGGCAGATACAGGGTGTTGTGTACTCCCAACTCGGCCAGCTCGTCGAGAAAGGGTTCTTTTTGAATGACGGCGAAGAGGTCGTAATAGGGCGCGAAGGCGCGCCAGTAAGTAAAAATCCGGAAGTCTTCGACAAACCACATGGCGGTGCGCGTGCCTGCCCGGCGCAGCCGTTTGAGCGCGGCGATGCTCAGGGGCGCTTGGGCAAGGCTGAGGACAAGGTCCGGGGCGAAGGCTTCGGCCTTGGCCGTGATGCATTGGGAAACGTGTTGCAGAAAGGTGTTCTGCAGGGCATCCAGGCGTTCCGAGCCGACCTTGAGTGCCTTGAGCGCGCAGAACACGGGGTGAAAGGCGGGCGCGTCGAAAATTTCCACCAGACAGCCGTTTTCGCGCAGTCCCTCGGCGGCGAAGCGTCCCACGGGGAGGGAGCCGCCGTACATGGGCAGCACGAGCAGTACGCGCGGCATGCCTTGCGCGTTACGCAGCGATTCAGGCATAGTTCCAGTTTCCCGGCAGCATCCAGTCTTTTTCGCGGAACAGGAACGCGGCGTTGCGCGGGGTCAGGCCGCCCGCGTCCGCGCCCGGCAGTCCGCGGCATGCGGCCAACCCTGCGCGCAGTTCGCGCGCGGCGTCGGCATAGGGGTTGCCGCCGTCGACCACTGTACAGGTTGCGCCGAAATCATCAAGAGCGGATACGCAGCCCATAAGATCCGCGGGCCATTCCGGAGAGAATTTGCCCGCCAGGTGCGCCAGAAAGGCGGGGTGGGAAAAGGGCTCGCAACAGGCCGTGCCGTGCGGGCAGGGCGCGCTTTCCAGGCAGGGCGAGCAGGGCCGGACGGCCTGCCACACCCGATGTCCCATGCCGTAGGGGCCGGTTTCAAAACACCATGCCGAGGAGAGGAAGAAGGCCTGGACCGGGATGCCCAGATGGGCGGCAAGATGCATGGCGCCGGTGTCCGGGGTAAGCAGCATGTCGAGGCCGCGCAG
>JAITDR010000251.1 GCA_031282465.1 Desulfovibrio sp. | reverse complement strand
GCGCTTTGCCGCTCGTCAACGGCGGCGGGCCGAGACGTCCGGCACTTCCGCTGCGCGGCTGTCTTTGGAATGCGCAAGCCTGTCTGGACATCTGCCCGCCGTGTGCCTATTATGGATGGGGACTTGCCGTGCAGGCAGGGAACACCGAAAAAATTTCGACCGGCAACATCAACAGGCTCTATGTGGAGATATATATGGATTTGTCCCCGGCGGCATTGACGCTGATTGTCCTGAGCGTCATGGCCCTGCTGTTCGTTACTGAAGTCACCCCTCTTGCCGTCACCGCCATGGGCGGGGCCATCGCCTTGGGAATGTTGGGAGTTATCCCGGCATCAACAGTGTTTTCAGGACTTTCCAATTCCACGGTGGTGCTTTTTGCGGGCATGTTCGTCATCGGCGCGGCAATGTTTCATACGGGTCTGGCGCAACGCATCGGCGGCCTTGTGGTGCGGGCCTGCGGAACGAGCGAAAAAAGCCTGCTGTTCGGCACCATGCTCGTCGCCGCCCTGCTTTCGTCCGTGTCGTCCAACACGGGCACGACCGCGGCGCTCATGCCGGTGGTCATCGGCATCTGTTCGGCCGCGCGCATTTCTCCGTCCCGGCAACTCATACCGCTGGCTTACGCCGCCGGCTTCGGCGGGACCATTACCCTGGTCGGCACCCCGCCCAACCTGATAGCCAACGCCGCGCTCAAAGCCTCGTCCATGGAGCCGTTCGGCTTTTTCGAATTCGGCCGCATAGGGATACCCATGACCCTGCTGGGCATGGCCTACATGATGGTCATCGGCGTCAGGCTGTTGCCGAAAGAAGGGGACGTGCAGGAAGCGGTGGAAACCGCTGAAGCGGTTGAAAGCGCCGGCGGCGGCTCGGTGCGGGAAAATCCGCGCGGAATGTGGATTACCGGGCTGACCCTGCTCGGCGTTGTCGTCGTCATGGCCCTGGACATCAAGAAAATCCCGCTGGAAACGGCGGCGGTCATCGGCGCGGGCGTTCTTATCCTCACGCGCTGCATCGACGAGCGGCTGGCCTACCGCAGCATCGACTGGGTGACCATTTTCCTGTTTGCGGGGATGATGCCCGTGGCGATTGCTCTGGACAAAAGCGGAGCGGGCAAACTTATCGCCGACGGGGTCATCGGGTTCATGGGCGGCCACCCTTCCCCATATTTGCTGACGGCCGTGCTGTTCTTGCTGACGACCGGTCTCACCCAGTTCATGTCCAATACGGCATCGGCGGCCCTGCTCTGCCCTGTGGGCCTCTCCATAGCCAAGGGCATCGGCGTTTCCCCCCATGCCGTGGTCATGGCCGTAGCCATCGCCGCCTCGTGCGCCTTCGCCACGCCCGTGGGCACGCCTCCCAACACGCTGGTACTGGGCGCGGGCAGGTATCGCTTCATGGATTACGTCAAGGCGGGCCTCCCCCTGACCTTGCTCTACCTGGTATTCTGTACCTTCCTTATCCCGCTGATCTGGCCTTTCGACATGTGTTTCAATCCACAGTCGGTTCCATCCGCCGACTGACTCCGTCCCGGCGTCTCTCCGCCGAGTGGATGTCCCCTCCCTTAAGAAAGGGGCTGCCGGAGCGATATGCCCGGCTTTACCGGGCTTCAAGTGAGAATCTCCCTGAAGGGAAAGGCTTCAGACCATAAAGGATTTTTGGAGAGCTGGAATGGCAGACGAAAGCAATAGAGACACTGCGAACAAGCGCCTGAAGAACGCTTACCTGGCCATGCCGGTGGCAGGGTTGGAAGTGGAAAAAGGTAATATTTTCAGCTCGCTTCTCAAAGGACACGCCCTCGAAGCGGGCGATCTCGATACACAATACCTGGCGATCAGGCTTATCGACTTCCTGGCCGAAAAGCTTGCGGTCGGGCAAGGCGCGTCGCGTGAGGAAATTATAGCGCGCATCGCTGAACATGTGAAAACCATGTGTCCGCATGCCGACTCCACATTGTGTTCAGCCGTCGCCTCCCGCGTTCTGGACCGTTTGGCAAACGGCCCCGACGGTTACAAAGCCTTTTCGTATGCCTTCTATGATGAAGAAAACAGCAAAGTACGGGAATACTCCTTCCGGCTTATCGAATACTGGCAGCCCAATCTTGCCGAAGCTCATGTATACAGGGCAACGCCTGAAGCCGTAACGCTTTTTCTCTCAATGTTCACTATTGACCCGATTCTTGAGCATGCCGCACAAAATTTTCTTATAAAGCACCTGCTTGAGACCGGGCATGTTTCCGGCGCCGTGGAGGTCGCGCGCAGGGCAAGCAGTATTTCAACAGCAACGCAGGCGGAACTGCAGAGCCATATCCTGGACCTCAAACGAAACCCCCGAAAGCGGGGCTGGGTTGACAACATCATCGACAGGCTGGAAAAAGCCCGCGTGCATATCCTCACACGCTACGCTGAAGAAAGCGCACTCCTGGAAACCATCAGCGAAATGATGAAAGCCGAACAGGACGACGGGCAACAGATATCGGCTCTCATCAAGCTCAAAGGCATTGTAGAAAAGTGCTACGAGGACCATCTCCATCTCGGCACGCACATTGCCGAAGCAGTTCAGGCGTTCCACATGTACCACGCCCATGCTTTTTTCACGCCGAAGGTCACTGTTCGTATTTCACCCGAGGAACAGATTATTCCCCGCATCATGGACATGCCCCTGGGCAAGGCGTTGCAGATGGCGGAGGACATAGGATGCTTTTTTCTCGGACCGCAGGAACCGAAAGTTCTCGACCTTTTTGAACTTTTCTCCATGGTTGAAGACGCCCTGTTTCGCGAAACGGCGGAAACCCGTAAGGGAGAACCCGAAGTTTCCGATGTGGACGCCGGTGTTCTCAACGACTTTGACGAGGAACGTGAAGGTCGATTGCGTGATTTGGTCGCAAGCTATGTACTCACCCAAAACATCTCGAGCGCATCGGCCGTTTTACACAGGATGGATCGGGATGACGCCGGCTTTGAGAAGGAAGATTATGTAGCGGTGCTGCATGTTCTGCGTTCGGTCTTTCGCCGTGAATCGGAACTGCGCATTGATGCCGCTCCGGGAGGGATATTGAAACACCGTTTTGCGGCGGGCACGGATCTTGCCGTGACGCCTGCCGGAAAAGAGGAATAGCCGCCGTGCAACAGGCATGGACACCCGAAGACGCCGCGCGCCTGATCAGCACGGCGCTTAATCCCAAGGCTTCGCCGATGCTGAACTCAGCGCAGAGCAAGGAATACGAACGGCTTCTTCACCTCATGCGCGACGAACCGGAGTTCCGTCGGCTTGTGGAAAATATCGCGCGCGGCCTCGGCCTGCGCATCTGCCATGCCGACGACTACGGCTGCGTCCTCGGCATCACGGACAAGGACAGCCGCTTCGCGCTCAAACTCGGCGATCTGCGCGAACACTTCGCAGGCGAAGACACGGCGGCGCTCATTATCCTGATGACGGTGGTAATCGTCGCCTTCTTTCCGAGCCTCGAATCCCTTGAGGACGAGGATTTCCGCAATAACGAGTTTATCACCCTGAACGGGCTTGTGGATATTCTCAACCATTATCTGGCCGATGCCGCCGCCCGCTCCGGGCCGGAGGATGATACGCCGGATCAGATGCTTGCCAAAGGACGGCGCTATCTTGACAAACTGCCCGTCAGAAGACCGGACGAACAGCGGGTGAACAAGCGGTCCCGCGAGGGACTGCTGCGCCATGTCCTTAATTTTTATACCGAACATGATTTCGTGACTGTTCGCGACGAGGAGGAACAAGTGCGCATTACGCCCAAAAAACGCATGCGCATCCAGGCGCGCGAACTCCTGGGCAACACGCTTTTCACGTATCTCGTGGAAACGGGCATGAAAGCCCCCGAGTCCGCCGGCGCGACACCCGAAAAGGATGAGGGCAAGGAGAATGCGTAAGATTGCCGCGTATTATCTGCACAATGTCGGCTTCAGGCATCTGTGGTTCATGCGTCATTACGTTCCCTGTTTCAGTCCCGTCGGCAATGCTCCTGTGCATACCATTATCGGAGCCGGCAACGGCAGCGGCAAGTCCACCGCCATTGCGCTGCTGTTTTCGCTGCTCGTTCCCGGCCGGAATCAATTTCTCCGTACACAAAAGGACCCGAACTATGCTTTCGAAGACTACTTCGACGACTGCTATTTTCGACCGGGCTTTGTCGTCATCGAATTTGACGCGGGCGCGAAAGAGAGGAGCCTCCTGCAAGGGGAGCGGAAGCGGATAATTGTCGGACAAGCCGTATGTCTGTCCCAGTCGGGCAACGACCACATGTACAGGCGGTTCTTTTCATTCCGGGCCGCTGCCGGATTCGGCATGAAGACACTCCTTGAGGGGCGCGGAGAGATTGCGTCGCTCGAAAGCCTCGCTGACCAGGCGCAGTTCAAGGAATGGCTGAAAGCCATGCGCGCAGCGGCTCCCAAAGACCATCCCGCAAGCTTTTACGACACCGACAATCAGCAGGAATGGCTGCTCCATCTTTCCGGAACCTGGGGTATCGACACTACGTTGTCTCAACTGCAATGGCGCTACAATAAACGGGAAGGCGGCGTGGAGGTCAAGGAAGAAAATTCCTTTGCGGATCACCAGGACTTCTTGCGCCGCTTCATGCGCATGTGTCTGAATGAGTCCGCGGCCTCGGCACTGCAGAAAAATATTGAGAGCAACATCAAGAACCTGAATGATGTCCCCAGGTTTGAGGCGCAACTGGCCGTTTTCCGGTCCATGCAGGAACACTTTGAGCCCTTTCGGTCGGCAGTGCTCAAGCTGCGCGAAGCCGAACGCTCAAGGGACAATGAATTGCGGGAGGCTCGCGGCCTTGCCGTTGCCTTGGCGCGTCAAGCCGGCATATTTCAGGAGCGCTGTGCCCTGCACCGGAAAAACGTCGCTTTGCTCCAGGCGAACGCAGCAACGGCGGAGGCCGGCCGGCATGATGCCGAAGCGCGTCTGCGCGGCCTGGAGAAGGCGCGGCATGAAGCCGTGATGCGCGAAAGACACAAAGCCCACGAGGCGGCCCAAGCATCGGCCGACAAGGCCCTCCACACTTTGGAAATCCGCAAGGCACGCAGGGATCTGACGGAAATCGACAAGTACACGGCCGAGATAGCCGAAAACGAACGGCAACTGGAGCTTGCCGACGCCGAGGTCAAGGTGTTCAGGGATCGCGCCGCAAAAGCCGGCGCCGAGTATAAATCCGCCCTCAACATGCACAGGACGGTTCTGGCTACTGCCGAAGCCCGAAACGAACGGCTTGTGCGGCGTCTTGAAAAAGCCAAGTCCATCCTGACGGAACGCACGCGTGAACGCAACAGGGAGCGGGATGCGCATACGGAAAACCTCGCCCGTATCGGCGCACATCAGGAACAGGCCGCAAAGCGGCTTGAGCGACTGATTGCACAGGGTATTGTCCGGCAAGGGGAAGACGGTCTTGCCGCAACAAAGCGGATGCGCAACGAAGCGGCAACGCTGCAGGAAAATCTACAGTCCGCGTCCGCCGCGGTCACGGAAACGGAACAGCGAATCAAAGCCCTGCAAACGGAGGCCGCGGCCAAGGACAAAGAACGCGAAGGATTTGAACGGCAGGCGGACGAAAAAGGCAGGGAATACGCGCGCGGCCGGGATATGGCCGGTGAACTGCTTGCGCGGCTTTTTGAGAGCGGCTTGGTGGATACCCCGGAGGCGGATTTGGAAAGTCCGCTTGTGGAACGCAATCTCGGTGAGCGCCGTGATCTGCTTGAGGAAAAAAACGCGGAATTGACCATCAAGAAAGGCACTCTGCAAAACGACCGCACCTGTGTTGAGCGTTTCGGGGTTCTCGGCGTCGACCACAATGTAACGGCGGTGACGCGGGCGCTCATTGACGCCGGCATCGGCGCCATGCCCTACGGTTCCTACCTTGCTGAAGTTCTGGCCGACAGGCCCGAAACCGCCCGTGCCGTTTATCTCTCGGACCCGGCCCGCTTTTCCGGTGTCCAGGTTCTCGACCGGGCAGGGCTTGACGCCGCCGGGGCGCTGACCGGACTCTCGCTCGACCGGCCGGTTGTGGTTTCCCCGGCCGCCGACACGCCTGCAGCCCCGGCCGCGGACTGCGTGGTTGTCGGGCACGAGGGGCATGCGCTGTACAATAAAGCCGCGGCAAAGGCTTTCAGCGAACAGTTGGACGAACGCATTGCCGACCTGGAACGCCTGCAATCAAATGCCCGCCGTGAGACGCAAACCATCACGGACCGGCTGTCCCGCCTCTCCGCATACATCCATGAATTCGGCAGCGGCAAGCTCAAGGCAATCAAAAGCTGTGAAGAACAACTCCGGGAACGGGCGGGCGACCTTGGTCAGTGGCTGAAAGACGCTGAAAAAACGCGCGCCGCGCTGGAAGCAGGTCTTGCGGAACAACGAAAAAGCCGCGAGACGCTTGTTTCACGGGTGAGTGCGCTGCAAACGGCGTCCGCCCGCGTTCAGGAATATGTGGAGGATTTCGAATCCAAAGCCTTGCAGTGGGAAAGGGAAAAGGAAGTTCTCGACCTGAAACTTGAGGCCGTCAACGCCCGCCTGAGCACACTGCAACGCTGTTTCATCAAGGCAGGCGATAGCTGTTCACGGCACAGGGACAAAGCTGCCGACCTGCAGCACCGTATTGAGTTCATCAAGTACCTTTTGTCGCAAGTGCTTGTCTATTCAAGCGAGCAGTTTGATGTCGGCACCGAATACGAACCTCTCGGGAAAATCTATGAGTCGGCCTATGCGGCTCTCAAAGATAAGGAGGACGGCAAGGCCGGCGATCTGTCCAAAACCCTCAAAACGCTTCGCACCGAACAGCAGAAAAGGCTCAAGGACTACAATGAGCATTACGGGACCTTTGACGAGGCCGCTATACGCGCTGTGCCCGTCGAAGGTCTGGAGACGCAGATACGGACAGCCGGGAAAACTCTGGAGCAAACGCGGCAAGCGGTCTCGGAGGCGAAAAGTTCCCTTGATGCGGCCGCCGGGGCCTATCGACACGACATGGAGCGGTGGGCACGCGAGGGACTGGAAGTCGCGGAGGCAAAGCTCGACGAATCAATCCGCCGGGATGAGATTGAAAAGCTGATTTTCGCGGTGAAGGAAGAGATCGACGTTGCCGGAAAAATCATGGCCGAAGCCGCCCGGGATGCAAAAAGCGAAGCCGCGCTTGCAGCGGAAGCCGATGAACACCGGGCGTGTTTCGACAATGCGGGAAAGCGGGTTGACGATGCGATCGCGCAATTTGCCGACAGTGAAGACATAGCCGCGGCCGAGGTCGCGGCGCCGGCGTCGGACATGGCGGAGAGCGTTGCCGCAAGTCGGCGGAAAAGCCTCAGCAGGTGCATCAGGACGCTTCAGGAGTCCGAGGAACTGCTGCGGCAAAAACACGCCGCGCTGATGCTCTTTTTGGAAAGTGCCGCGGTACGCGCGGCGGCTCCGTATGAGAGCGCGCTCATGCTGGAGGCAGGTCGCGGCAACACCGAAGATTTTGCGGCCGATGCCGAGGACAAGGCACGCATCATCGCCGACCGCGTCAAGATGCTCGAAGACAATATCGCCAAGAGCGAAGAGGGCCTGCGCATTTGCGCCAAGGCGCTTGCGGGCGGCGTGGAACACGGCTTGCGCCTGTTGAAGAGCGCGGTGAACTTCAGGGTTCCCGAGACCGTGCCTGCTTTGGGCGGTCAGCAGGTTCTGAAGGTCGGCGGCCTGGACAAGCTCGGCAAAGCCCCAATCCCGCTGGAGGAGTATCTCAAGAGTTTCATAAAGCGGCTTGTGGGCGCGGGGGTCATCCCCGGCGGCGACCGTCTTGTTGCCGATGCTCTTTGCTATGCCGCCGACAGTATGGACGTCAAACTGGGCGTGCGTATCCTGAAACCCGTCCCCGCCCTGGGCCGTTACGAGCATGTGGATATCAGTTCGTACAGTTCTTCTTCCGGCGGTGAAGGTCTGACCAGCGCGCTCATGTACTACCTGCTTGCGGCGTACATCCGCGGCAGGGAGCAGGGCCGGGATGTCGACTTCGGCGGCGTGCTTATCCTCGACAACCCCATAGGCGAGGCAAATCTTGCCGTGCTCCTCCAGGCGCAGCGCGAGATTGCCGCAGGCCTGGGCATCCAGCTCCTTTACTTCACCGGCATCAAGGATATGGAGAGTATGAATGAATTCGACCATCATGTAACGCTTCGCGCCTCTCAAAAGGAGGACCGCCGGAGCGGCAGGCGTTACATGGAAATCTGGTCTACTGAAGTACAGCCGTAAACGCCTGTACAAAGGACAGCCTGCCTTTTGAAGCAAGACGAATTTTTACGCCGCCTGAGCGCCGAGCAGCGTAAACGGATACCCTTGTCGGCGGTCACGGCCGTATTCATGGAGCTTTTTGCGGAGTACGGGGACCATCCCAACTACCGTGAACCTTTGGCGGAGCTTCTTGATGCCTTGGCAGGCGAAGGCCGGATCGTCCTGCCCAAAGGCAAACGCCTGTGGGATACGGTCGGTTTTCCGAGACTGCCCGCGTGGGTGGAAGTTGTCACCCGGCCTGAGGAACGCGCGGCAAGCAAGCCTGTCGCCTGGCTGCCGGAACTCAGCCGTCTTGCCGCGCAATTGAAACAACAGGCGCAGTTGGACGATCTGGCCAGGATCAATGCCTATCTTATCGAACATCGCGGCAAGCTGATATCCGTGCCCTACAGGGAACGCTCCCTCAAAATTTTCGGCGACGAACACTATATGGATCAGAAGGTCCATAAAGGCCGTATGTTCGCCGGTCGTCTGCCTCTCGACGTTTTATACGCGTTTGAGGCCGCCGAGCCCATGCCGTATGAACGGCCTCCTTCATTGCTGACCGGCAAACCGTTACTCATTGTGGAAAATCATCATTCCTTTGCCGGCTTTGTCAAGGTAAATGCCGAGCGGAACGCCTTTTCCGCCGTATGTTTTGCTTCGGGAAACACCTTGGCAAGCCGCGAATATTCACTTGATGCCGTAGGTGAAACATTGGGTACCCGTGAGTATTTCTACCTCGGCGACATTGACCCCAGGGGGATATCCATTCCCATCGAGGTCAACGCGGCGCGTCGTGAGCGAGGTGTTCCGCTTTTGCTCCCGGCCGTAAATTTTTATACTTGGCTCTTGCGGCACGGCAAGCCTTTGCCGAGTAAAACACAACAGCCGCCGGTCGATAGAGAAAAAATAAAAGAATGGTTTTCGGACGAACACGTCATACAGGAAATTTGCGCTTTATTCAGTAAAAATGTACGTATTCCTCAAGAATATCTCGGCATGGAGGAACTTTTCCATTTTGCCGTGAGCGCAGTGTAAAAAATATAACGCATAATTCAAATTTCAGATAAAGATTACGGCAAACTTTATTGAGAAATGGAATAAGGACCAATACCCGGATGCGGAGGGCATACCCCGCCGTGCCGTGTTTCATCCGCCTGCCGCCTGTCCCTGCCCGTCCTGCCAGGCGGCCCGCACCCGCACATGACGGCCCGCCTTGTTGGTGAAAAGCAGGTAGCCGTGTTGCCGCCCGAAGACATAGAGGTCGCGCGTGACCGCCACATCCTGCCGGCAGTATGTCTCAATGAGGTCCGTCCTGCCTTCCCGCCACCAGCGCAGGGCGGTCAGGCCGTCGGCGCTTTTGGGGGTGTTCAGTGTGGACCGCGCCAGATTATCCAGGGAAAGGCGGTAGGAAAGCTGCTCGTGTATCTTGAGCAACATATCCAGCGTGGGCAGCCGGCGCAAGTCGCAGCCCGGCGCATGCGGCGCAAGCACCGCATAATCGAAACGCAGCAGATTGAAGCCCACCACCAGCGGCGCCCCTTCCAGCACCGCGGCCAGGGCCGGAATATTGTCCTGCCCGTACGCGCTGAAAGCGTCCGTGCGCGAGTCGTACAGCACAGCCACGCTGACGCCCATGGCCCCCGCCCTGTGCCACCCGCCTACCTCGGCGGCCGAACGCCGGGTTTCCACATCCAGCACAACATACTCCTGCCCGGGACAACGCAGCCCGGAACGCGGAGCCGTATGCGGCACGACAGGAACGGCTTCCGACTCGGCAGCGCTCCTCTCCCCCGCACTGCGCGCTGTCGGAAAATTGCTCTCTCCGCCGCTCTCTTCCGGCCGCCCCGGACAAGACCCGTAATCTATGCATCCGGCATGACGGTCCTGTCCTCCGCCTCTCTCTTTCGGCCGATCCGGGCCGGGATCGGCGATGTCCCGCACCGGCGTCGACGATGCCGGCACGGGCGTGGAACAGGGGTCCGCCCCACAGCCGTCGGCAAAGGAATCCGATACGGAGCCGGACGCGGGTAAAGACGCATGCAGGCCGCTCGGCGGCGTTTGCAGCAGAAGCGCGGCCTCGCCGCGGCAGGCGGGCGTATCCGTGAGCAACGCTTCCAGCAGACAGGCGGCCCCCTCTTTGTCGATGGGCCGGTTGCCGGAGCCGCACTTGGGCGAATGCACGCAGGAAGGACAGCCCGTTTCACAGGGGCATTCCCGGATTACCGCGAGTACCCGCCGGAGCAGTTCGGGAATCTGATCAAAGGCAGCCCGCGAAAGCCCCGCGCCGCCGGGGACGCCGTCGTACACGAACACCGTGGGCCTGCCCGTCTGCGCATGCATGGGCGTGGAAATGCCGCCGAAGTCGTTGCGGTCGGCCATAACCTGCAGGGGCAGGAGTCCGATGGCCGCGTGTTCCAAGGCGTGTATGGCGCCCATGAAATGCAGACGGGCCTGTTCAACGGTCTCCTGCGCATGGGGCGGCACCAGGATCCACAGTCCCTCGGTTTCAAAAATCAACGGGGGAAACTGCAAGGGAAGCACCCCAAGGAGTTGCCCGTTACGCACCGAGCGTTTCTCGTACCCGGTGACGAAATCGGTAATGCGCAGCCGGCCCCGCTGCGCGGCCGCGCCCGCGTGGACGCGCGACTCGTCGAGGCTGAGGATTTCCGTCTCCTTGTGTCCCCGCGCCCTGGTATACCAGGAAGGTCGGAAAGGCCGGGCCAGGGCGCGGCCCGCACCGAGGTCCAGTTCCGTAATCTCGAAATGCCGCCCCAAGTGCAGATAAATGCTGCCCGGATGCGCCTCGCGCACCGCCCGCACGCCGTCCACCACGCCGATGAGTTCGCCGGACGCGGTTTCAATGACGACATTGCCGCCCGACCCGCGCAGAGAGATGCCGCGCTGCGGGCGTTTGCGGGCGGCATACAGTTCCGAGCCGTCGGCCGAGCGCAGAAGCAGGCCGCGACGCTCCAGCGCGGCAACCGCGGCAAGCGCTTCCGGCCCCATCCAGGTCTTGTCCGGGGCAACGTCCGGCCGCAGGGGGAGTTCGGCGGCGGCGCATTCGAGATGCCGCTCCAAAATGACCGGGTTATCAGGATTCAGTATGGCTTTTTCCGGCGGACGTTCGAAAAATTCCCCGGCATGCCGCACGATATACTGATCCAGAGCGTCTTCGCCGGCCACAAGCAGCACCGCCGCTTCTTGTCCCGCGCGTCCTACCCTGCCTCCGCGTTGCAGTGTGGACATGATTGTGCCCGGATAGCCCACAAGGATGCAGATATCCAGGCTGCCGACATCTATGCCCAACTCAAGGGCGCTGGTGGAAATGACGGCCAGAAGCTCGCCCGAGGCCATGCGCCGCTCGATATCCCGTCGTTCTTCCGGCAGAAAACCCGCCCGGTAGGCGCTGATACGCCCGGCATACGCGCCCGACTTTTCCGCAGCCCAGAGACCTACCAGTTCCGTCATGCGCCGGGACCGACAGTAGACGATGCTGCGCAATCCCCTGGCCAGCGCGGATTTGAGCAGTTTGACGGCTGTTGAAGCGGGACTTTCCGAGGGATTGATAAAGATGTAGTGCCGCCGGCCCTGCGGCGCGCCGCTTGCCTGCACGGGCGCCGCAGGGGCGCCGGTGAGCAGGCGGGCCAATTCTTCCGGATTGCCCACTGTGGCCGAACACAGGGCAAAAACCGGCGAGGCACCGTAATGCGCGGCAACGCGCCGGAGACGGCGGAAAAGCTGGGCCGTGTGCGCCCCGTATACTCCTCGGCAAGTGTGCGCCTCGTCGGCTACCACCAGCGAAAGCCCCGCGAAAAGGCCGGCCCAGAGCCGATGATGGGGTAAAAGGGAAAGATGCAGCATTTCAGGGTTGGTAAACAGCACCTGCGGAAGATTGTCGCGGATCTTACGCCGAAAATGCCCGGTGGTGTCGCCGTCATACACGGCGGCGACCGGCCGTGCCGCATCGGGCCAATGGGAGCACAGGGCCTCAAACGCGGACAGTTGGTCCCTGGCCAATGCCTTGAGCGGAAAAAGAAAAAGGGCACGGGCATCGGGGTCGTGCAGAAAGTTTTCCAAGACCGGCAGGGTGTAAATGAGGGATTTGCCGCTGGCTGTGGGCGTGGACACAATGATGTTCCGCCCGGCGCGCAGGGCGTCTATGCCTTCGGCCTGATGGCTGTACAAGCCGCGGATGCCTATGTGCTCCAGCACGCCGTCCATCGCGCGGGACCAGGGCCGCGCAAGAGGAGCAAGACGGGGGGGCAGGGCGGGCAGCACCACATGCCCGGTGATCTGCGGCCCCAGGCTTTGTGAAGCTTGCAGCGCTTCAAGGTACTCCGCGACGCTTCCGTTGCTCGACATTCCATGTTTGTACTCAAGGGTCGTTTTTCCGTCAAACGCGGGGTTTTTCCCGCTCATAGAACAGGATACTGTTCTTTTCACCCATCTCTTCCGGGGAAACAGGCATGAAGTCCACATAGCTTCCCGCCTGAATCAAGCGGGTCATATTTTCCGGCAGCAGATGCGCAAAATCATCAACTTCCCGGTCTGTCACAGCGGCTTTCCGGATTCTCCACAGCCTTTTGCAGCGCCAGATGCAGCATGTCTTTCTTCTTCTTTTTGTCCTTGCGGGAAAAAATGCCAAACAGTCCAATAACATATCTCCTTGAAAAAAATCATATAGCCATGCATCATGTCCATAATAAAGGCACTGTTACTGTATGCACGCATCTATTTGAATTTGAGCAATGAAACGATGAGGACTGCCGTGGAACGCGGTATTTTTGAAGTACTGTCTGGTGATGAAACCCGGAAGTGAGGCTGCGGCCTCCGTCCATGAAGCGATTGCCGACTTGCAATTGACCGATCTTTGGCCGAAATTTTATCATTTTTCCCTTTTTTGCCGCCCAAATTACCTCGTCTAATAACTAGCATCGTTAAGTTTCCAGAAGGCATCTGTATTCCTGAGCCGGTAATTTTCCTTGGCGTAATCCAGGGCAATTTTGCCTGAGTTATTTTTAATTTTCAGGTCTGCTCCGAGTTGCAAAAGCGTTGTGATCACTTCCGGCGTGGAGATTTTTGCCGCAAGTATCAGCGGCGTATTGCCGTCTTGATTCTTCGCGTTGATATGTGCTCCGGCTTGGACCAGCTCTGTCAGCACTTCCGGATGGAAGTTATCGTTTGCCGCGATCAGCAGAGCTGTATCTCCCGCTTGATTTCGCGCGTTGACCTCCGCACCGGCTTGGACCAGCGCGCGGATCGTCTACTCCAGGCTCGTTCCTGCTCACGCTGGATTTCCGGCGCTTGGAGAGTAGCAAGGCAGCAAAAGAGCAGCCTTCAACAGGCCGGTAAGCGCGGATTTCGTTCTTTTCGCGTGCTTATTGACTTGTGGTCTATTTATGACTACATTGGGCCGAGAGGTACATTATGATGAACAGCATAACTCAAGATACCTACGTTCGGGCGCGGATCGATGCCGCCACCAAAGAGCGGGCCGTTGAAGCTCTGGCAGATATGGGCCTGTCGGTTTCCGACGCCATTCGGCTGTTGCTGATTCGAGTGGCTGATGAACGCCGCTTGCCTTTTGAAGTGAAGGCCCCGAACCGGGTGACAAGGGAAGCTATTGCCGAACTGGAAGCTGGCGGCGGAAAACAGTTTGCCACCGTTGCTGACTTAATGGCGGATTTGTATGCGGACGATTAGACGCGCTACATCTTTTAAAAAAGACTTCAAACGGGTACCGGCAACTCCGCGCCATGCCCAGGACGCACCGCAACTTCTACAGACCGTCCTCGTCCTTCTGGTTGAGGATAAGTTCCTACCCGAAAGCCACCGTGACCACGCCCTTGTCGGCACCTGGAAAGACCACCGCGAATATCATATCAAATCTGATTTGTTGCTGATTTACAAGCAGATGAAAGAGTCGGGCGTGTTGGAACTTGTCCGGCTTGGTTCGCATTCGGAACTCTTTAGCCACTAAAATTTGTTCGTTATCAATGTTGTTGTGTCAAACCATGCCCATGGCGAATGGTCATTTTTTGTTCAAAATCATATTGTTATAGCAAAAAGTTTGAATTGCAGGGTGCAGGCCAGGCGGTATCAACACTTATTGTGTAACTATGTAAAACACATGGAAATGACAACATCCTAAAATTATACGCTTTTTCGAAAACCAGCATTTAAAAAATTAATCTGAAATTATAGCCTGTTGTATTATTTATGCAATTTCTCAATACAAAAACATTGCGGTATCTTGACCTTTATCACTGCTTATGCGAATAGAAATCGTTACTGATTTGTACGGAGAATCGGGGTGCCCCGCGCCGTGACGGCGGTTCCGGGGCAGCAGCCCGGCAAACGCCCGGTCAATCGGGTAAAGGAGACGGATGTATGCGGATGAGCAAATTTTTAGTGGGCGCCGTTGCGGGCATCGGCGCGTTGGGCATCTGGTTTTCCGTCAACGCCGCCGAGCCGGGCGCCGCAGTTTCGGCAAGCGGGGCTGCGCGGCCGGACACGGCAAAATTCAGCAAGGTGGCGGAAATGGTCCGCGACAAATGTATGGCTTGCCATACGCGCGGCTATGACCTGCCGTTTTATGCCTCCATCCCCGGCATAAAACAGATTATCGAACAAGACTATACAGATGGTTTGCGTGCCTTGAACCTGCGCGAAGAATTCGAAGAGAAGGCGGCCGGCGCGCTCGTGAGCGAATCCACCATCGCCAAGATGGAATGGGTGACGGTTAATGAAACCATGCCCCCGGCAAAATTCACGGCGGTGCATTGGAGTGCCCGCGTGTCCGCCAAAGATCGGGAGGCAATCCTGGATTGGGTAAAGGCGGCGCGGGCCGCGCACTATCCTCAGCCGCTGTCGGTTGCGCCCAGGCGCAACGAACCGGTGCAGCCTCTTCCTGACGCCTTGCCGGTTTCACCCGCCAAGGTCGACCTCGGCAAAAAGCTGTTCAACGACAAGCGGCTGTCCGTCGACGACACGCTTGCCTGCGCCGGCTGTCACGACCTGCAGAAAGCCGGCACGGACAACCGGCGGTTTGCCGAAGGCGTGCGCGCCCAGTTCGGCGACATCAATGCCCCGACCGTATTCAACGCCGTGTTCAATATCAGTCAGTTCTGGAACGGGCGCGCAGCCGATCTGGCCGAACAGGTCGGAGGCCCTCCGTTCAACCCGATTGAAATGGGCAGCAAAGACTGGAAGCAAGTCATCGACAAGCTGTCGAAAGATGAGGCGCTTACCAAGGAGTTTGCCGGGGTGTATCCGGACGGCTGGACCGGCGACAACATCATGAATGCGGTTGCCGAATACGAAAAAACCTTTGTCACCCCGAACAGCCGTTTCGACAAATGGCTTAAAGGCGACGAAGGCGCGCTCACGGCGGACGAACTTACAGGGTATCGGCGCTTCGTCGCCTACCGCTGCTCTTCCTGCCATGTGGGCGTTTCTTTAGGCGGCAAGTCTTATGAATATATGGACCTGAAAAAAGATTATTTTGCCGATCGCGGCAATCCGCTGGGTTCCGACGCCGGAAGAAAGGACTTCACCGGCAAAGAGGAAGATCTGCACAAGTTCAAGGTTCCGAACTTGCGGAATATTGAACTGACCTGGCCCTATCTGCACGACGGAACCGCGACGACCCTGCGTGATGCGGTGCGCATCATGGGGACCTATCTTTCCGGCATGGATATCCCGCCGGCGGACAACGACAAGATTGTGGCTTTCCTGCGCACGCTGACGGGGGAATATCAGGGAAAGAAAGTGGAAGGACGGCCGGTGGCTGAATAGCGCGGAACCGCGGCGTATTTCGGATTTGTAAAAGACACTGCCGAGTTGCCCCGTCCCCTCATCCGCCCGGTGCGGGGGACGGGGTATGATCGGCCTGGAGCGGTTTGACATTGAAAATGTCGGATCGCTCCGCAAGGATATGCCGTGCAAATCCTTGCCGCGAAAGTATCGCAAAGCGAACTTGCTTCGCCGTAAAGCGATACTTTCAAGCGCAAAATCCTATACGTACAATTTCTCCAAAATCGTCTGTACCCGATGCACATAGCAGTGTTCCCGCAGAATGCAGCGTTGCCAGTCGGCGATGAGCATGTCGCGTTCAGCGCCGCTCTCCAGCCTTGCCGCGAGCGCCGCCAACTCCCGCGCGGTCCTGAACGTCACGGCCCGCGCCAGTTCCTCGGGAAAAAGTTCCAGACCCGGCGTCGCATCGCTCAAGAGCAGTCCTCCTGCGGCCCAGACGTCGAAATGGCGCTGGTTGAGCCCGCGCGGCAACTGCAGGCCGGTAAGACCGAGATTGAAGGAAGCGGCCGCGTAAATGCCGGGCAGGCGGGCGTAGTAATCCACAGGCGGGCGCAATCGCGCGCCGGGCGGCAGTATCGCCCTCCAGCCCGCATCACCGAACAGGTCAAGGCCGATGCAGTCCGCCGCGGGGGATGGCGGCGGGTCTGCCGCTTCGGGCGCTCCTGCCGGAGTGCTCCGTGCAGCGTTCCGACTCGCCGTTCCCAAGGCGCTTCCGAGTTCCGCGGCAGCGGCAAGACAGCGCGCGCGGTGGAACAGGTTGGCCCGTTCCGCCCCCAGAGCGGGCAGTCGCGCCTTTTTGCCGGGCCAGAACGAGGCGGGCGACAGCCCCAAGGTATTTTGCCACCACAGCAGGTCCGGGCGTTCGGGGCCGGCGTTCCTGAGCAGGGTGCGCGCCGTTTTTTCCAGGTCGTCCGGCAGCGTCAGTCCGGCGAAAAAAGCATCCCGGCCGGGAAAGGCCGAGCGCCCGACGAACACAAAGGGCGCAAGGTCCTCCGGCGGAGGAAAAGCCCGGTCGCGCCCGGCATCGGGGGCGAACAGTTCCGGGCAGGCGGCAAGGGGCAGATGGTGTACGCTTGATGCGCCCGCTGTCGTCAACGGGCCGATAAAAGAGTCATCGGTCACGAAGAGAGGGATGCTCTTCCACGCCTTGTCCCGCACCCCGGCAAGGATATTCCACGGGTTGTCCGCAAACCAGACGGCGATAATGCTCCCGTTGCGCGCCGCCAGGTCCAGGCAACGGCGCAGCCTGCCGAGCCCCTGAAAATTCACGCTGAACAGCAGTACCGGCCCTTCCCCGAGACGGGCTTCGAGGCTTTCCGGACTGCCCGCGTCGTGCATGCGGTCCGGGTGGACTTCCTCCGCGGGCAAGCCTATCCGGGCAAAGGCAAGGCGCAGTTCCCGGCGCAGCAGTTCCCCGCCTGTTCCCGGCAGCAGCGCCAGACGCGGCCCTTTCATGCCCCGCGCCTCGGCCGGTCCTTGGCTCGGCGGCGAATATCCGTTATCGTCGACATGGTTGCGTTCCTGAAAATATTTTCAAAAATAAAAAGGCCTGAAGCGGAGTAAGATTGATTTTGTACGCCTACGGCGACCGGGGCTCCACCCCGGACCCGGCAGGGAGAATGCTTTCCCCTGCACCCCCGCATGTGGGTACGCACCTTCAAAGTTGCTGTGCTCTAATGCGTCGTTCAACGCAATACCGCGTCCATAAAGGAAAGGCCGGTGAAAACGTACCGCGATCATTATTTTCTCAAAGCCAAACGGGAGCATTACCCTGCCCGATCAATTTACAAGTTGCAGGAATTGGACCGACGTTTCCGCATTTTCACTAAGGGCATGCGGGTTCTGGACCTTGGGGCTGCGCCCGGTTCCTGGTCGTTGTATGCGGCCGGGCAGGTTGGTTCACAGGGTTTTGTGCTCGGCGCGGACCTTGTCGCCACGGAAACCGTGTTCCCCGCGCAGGTGCAGTTTGTGCGGGAAGACGTGTACGCGCCCTCCCCGGAGTTTGCCGCTCTGCTCCGAGAGCGGGGGCCGTTTCATGTAGTGCTCTCGGACATGGCGCCTGCGACAACCGGGCACCGCGCGACCGATCAGGCGCGTTCCGCCGCCCTGTGCCGGCAAGCCTTCGAACTGGCCGGGCGCTGCCTGGGACGGGGCGGCAGTTTTGTCTACAAGATCTTCATGGGTCCGGAAGTCAAAACGCTCTCCGATGATTTGCGCCGGTGTTTCGCGACAGTCAAGTCCCACAAGCCGGCGGGGTCGCGCCCGGAAAGCATGGAAACTTTTTACGTCGCTCAGGGATTCAATGCCGGTTGACGCAAGCGCGACGGAGATTGTTGAAGATATTCCCTCACATGTAAGTATACTGAACAAATTTTCGTATAGAGCATTATGAATCGTGCCCGCAACACTGCGGGGAGGTGTTCATAAGCGCCGGCATGTTCTTTTCCATCTCTCCCGGCCTCGGCATTTGCGGCGCAGGAGCGGATGCGGCGGCTCAACCGTTCTTGCCGGCCGCCTCTTCCTGGTGTATTGTGATACATCCGCCACCTACGCGGGCTCTTTTTCTTCACCCGTTGCCGCCGGAAAAATACG
>JAITDR010000266.1 GCA_031282465.1 Desulfovibrio sp. | reverse complement strand
GACATGGCCGCCACGCGGTGCAGCAGACCCGGATCCATATTCACCTGCTGCGCCCATTCGAGGAAGCGCCCGCCCATGGCCTCCAAAGCGATGCTCATGCCGCCCGATGCGGAACCGGTGATGCCCGCCAGCACGTTGACGGTCAGGGCTTCGGACAGAAGCGGCGTACCGGGATCGATGCTCAGAAGGAAGTCGCGCACCTGTGCGAAACCGGGCAGCGAGCTGACCACGTTGCCGAAGCCGGTTTCGGAGGCCGTGTTCATAATGGCCAGCAGGGAACCGATGGCGCCGCCGTTGAGGGCTGCCTGCAGATTGCCGCGGGCCTTGAACTGTTTGCCGGCGAAGATGATGCTCAGAATAATGCCCACGATGAGGGACACAACCAGCGCCCAGTTGGCCACCGGTATTGTCGCGGAGGACAGGGGAACCTTGCCGTAGGGCGCCATGATGGAGGGATCCCAACTGCTGAATACCCTGGTGAGGACGAAATTAAGCACCAGCACCACGACCAGAGGCGCGGCGGCCAAGGCGGGGGGCAGTTCGGGCACGCCGTCGTCGAAGTTTACCTGAGCACGGGTGTCGTCTGCGCCGTAACCTTCACCGGCGGCCAGCATTTTTCTTTTACGCATTTCCAGCCAGGCTACGCCTACGACGAAGATAATCAGCGCGCCGCACGTGCCGAGAAGAGGCGCGGAAAAGGCATTGGTGCCGAAATACTTGGCGGGAATGATGTTCTGGATTTGCGGCGTGCCGGGCGTGGCGGTCATGGTGAAGCCGAAAGCGCCCAGAGCGATGCAGCCCGGCAGCAGACGCCGGGGAATGCCGCCTTCCTTGAACAGGGAGTTGCCGAAAGGATACACGGCAAAGGCCACCACAAACAGGCTTACGCCGCCGTAGGTCAGTACCGCGGCCGCCAGCACCACGGCCAGGATGCCGCGCTCGGGCCCCAGTTTTTCAGCGATGAAGCGGGCCACGGAACGGGCGGCGCCGCTTTCTTCCATCACCTTGCCGAAAACGGCGCCCAGGAGAAATACGGGAAAGAAGTTTTTCACATAGATCACGGCTCTGGCCATGAACAGTTCGCTGTATTCGGGAAGCAGGTGATGTCCAGCCGTCGCCGCGGCGACCAGAGCGCACACCGGCGCGAACAGAATCACCGAGTAGCCTTTGTACGCGATGAACGTCAGCAGCAACAGTGCGATAATGATGCCGATAACCATACTCTCTCCTCACTGTTTAAGAAATTGTTCCAAACCTCATTTGCCGGCCGGGGGTCAGGTTCCTCTCTTTCGCCCCGCAACGGTCCTGACCGTATGCGGTCCTGCCGTTCAGGCTTTCTTGCACATTCCGCATCGTTAATCAAGCCCCTTGATACTGTCGGGGGAGAAATTTTCCCGGCGCGCCGGCCGAGCCTTTCTAAGAGTGTCCGAGGGGGAATGGGAGTTTGTCCGTCCCGGCAATCAAGCCTCTTGATACTGTCGGGAAGGGAGATTTTCCCGCAACGCCGGGTTGGGCCCCTTGAGAATGTCCAGGGGAGAAAGGTTACGGCAGCGGCATGCCGGCCGCGTCCCGCGCCCGTTTTTCCAAAAAAGCGCCGTAACGGTCCAGCACGGCGTCTGCGGGTCCGCTTTCCACAAGTCTGCCGTCGTCGATCCAGAGCAAGACGTCGCAGTTGCGCACGGTGCTCAGGCGGTGTGCTATCACCACGGTGGTGATGGATTTCGGCAACGCGTAGATGGTGTTCATTATCGCGGTTTCCGTGGCGGAATCCAGCGCGCTGGTCGCCTCGTCCAGAATCAGCAGGGCCGGGTTCGCATACAGAGCCCTGGCGATGGACAGGCGTTGCGCCTGGCCGCCGGACAACCCCGTGCCCTTGTCGCCGACCGGCAGAAGAATGCCCTGCGGATGCTTTTCGACAATGTCCAGAGCCGCGAGCCGGCAGACGCGCAGCACGCGCTCCGGGTCGTATTCCCTGCCCCAACTGCTGAAGGCGACGTTTTCGGCCAACGTGCCGGGCATGATATACGGTGACTGAGGTACATAGCCGACTTGCAGGGAATAGGCGACGAGCTCGGAAGGCGAAAGCTCCTTCCCGCCGACCGGCATCAAGCCGGAAGCGGGCCGCAAAAGACCGCTGAGTATGCTCACTACGGTACTTTTGCCCGCGCCGGATACGCCGACTATACCCGTGCATTTGCCGCACTCTATAGTGAAGGTCAGGTCGTGCAGGCAGTCCTCGCTTGCCGCCGGGTAGCGGAAGCACACGTTTTGAAAGACGATGTCGCCGTTCAGGACGAAATCCGGGTCCGGCGCGACGGAGGCTTCGAGGGGGTTGTCCCGGACGTACTCTACCTTGGCGAGACATTCCATGGCAGCGTGACGCACGCCGCGCGCGGCGACAAGACAGGACAGGGAGCGGTTCAGGATGGGCAGGATGCGCCAGGAAGCGAGCATAATCATGGTCAGCACCCCGGTGATGCGCGCCATGGACGCATCGTAAAAGCGCAGCATCAGGTACAGGGTGACGGGGATAACGGTGAATCCCACGACTTCCAGTATCCAGGCCGGGATAGGCGATGCCGTGGTCAGAAAGGCGCGGCTCGGCAGACCGCCCATGCAGGCGTCCCGGAATTTCTCGTAAAACACCGGTTGCTGTCGGTAAATAAGCACTTCCCGTATCCCCTGCATGGCGTTCATCGTCGCCGCGGTTTCCTTGCGGCTGAACTCGGCGGACACCGTGCCCGCCTCGTCCACGGCTTTCTTGATGCTTTTGTACACGGAAGCCGCGATAATCGCGGTGCAGGCTATAGTGAACAGCAGCACTTCGGGCGTGGCCGAAATCATGACCAGAAACAGGCCGAGGGAGATGATTGTATAGGTGTAGACCATCATGATGTTGATGATCAGCGACCCGAGCTGGCCGCGCCACGCCAGCGCCTGGTACACAGCGCCGCTGTCGCCGGAAATATGCAGGATATACGGGCTGTAGAGGTAATGCCGGAACACCGTTTCGCCGGCGAACAGAGAAATTTCCTCGCCCAGGCGGGCGGTGGCCAAGCCGGTAAACGCCGACATGGAGTTTTTGGCAAGGGCCAGCAACACGACGGAACTGGAGGCGGCCAGCGCAAAAAAGCGCGGATCGGCGGACAGCGCGGCCAAGGAGGGAAAAGTGGCGAATATTTTCGGCATGAAACTGAAATCAAGCAGTTTTTCGGGGGAGGCTATGCTCAGCGCCAAAAAAGAAATGGACAGAATGCTCATGACTTCCAGGCAGGCCAGGAGCACGATGCACCCGAACACGCGCAGGGTGCGCAGGCGCAGAGCCGGAGGCAATACGCGAAAAACGCGCAGGAAGTCGTCGACCAGCCTGCGCCGAACCTGCTCAAAAAACTGTATGCCGGCCATCGCGCCGTTCACCTCTCCCGCGAAGAAGACATCAAGGGCACAGCAGGCGCAGGATGCCGTCTTCGACGATGAACAGCGTACCGTTGTTTTGTCTCAGGTCAAGCAATTCTTTCGGCGTCATGCCGGACAGCGCGCCGGCGAGGCAGGCGTTCAGTCTGGCGTGGGCGATGACCAGACAGGGTTCCGGCGTAAGGTCGGCGGCAAAGGATGCCGCGCGGGCGAAGACGTCGCTGTAGGATTCGCCGCCGGGCCAGGGCGTGGTCCAGATGTCGCCGCCGAGGGCGGCGACATGTCCGGCGAAACAATCCAGGGCGGCGGGAATTGTCATGCCCTCGCAGGTTCCGTGGTCGCATTCCGCCAGGCGTTCGTCCGTCCTGTAGTCAAGGCCCAAAGCGCGGCATACGATATCCGCCGTTTCCACGCAACGCGGCAGCGGGCTGACGCAGACGCTGCCGAGATTTTTGTCCCGGAAAAATTCGGCCATCTGCGCGGCAGCGGCCCGGCCTTCATCCAGCAGGGGACTGTTTCTGCGCCCCTGCACGCGCTGTTCCGCATTCCATTGCGTCCTGCCGTGGCGCATTATGTAAACCGCAGGCATAGCTGCTCAATACTCCTGATGAAGGGGTCCGGAATGAAAGAGTCCGTGCTGAAGGTTCCCGGGGGATATCGCTTTCTGAGTAAATTCTGCTCCTGCCCGTATGTCGGCAGGTTCGAGATGAGGGGGTCCGGGGTCGGTCAGAGCAGGCACAAGGCCGAGTATCTCCTCCGGCGGGGTCCGGGGCGGAGCCCCGCTGTGTGTTTTCTCCGGCGGAGTCTGAGGTGGAACTCCGTCAACGGCGTCGCGCACCTTGTAAACGTAGATGGTCCGCCACAGACTTTCTTCAGGTGAGCGGCGCGGGATTGCCGAGACAAGGGCGATATCCTTCGCGCGCGCGGTGTCCAGGGCGACGGATGAAACGATGTAGGCAATCTTCATGCGCCGCAGTTGCTCATAATTGATGTCCACGTGCTGGGGCACCCTTTCATTGCGCATCCAGTCCAGGGCAAAGGCCTGGAACAGGTAGCAGCGCGACCCCCAGTCGTCGAAATATTCCCTGATCTGCGCGTCTTTTGCCAGTTCCGCAGCAATGATTTTTCGGAATTCACGCTTGTACTGCATGGAAAAGACCGGCTCATAGAGGCCGGCGCCTCTGAATCCGTTGAAGGAAGTTACGGTCGGGGACATGCCGAAGGTGATGATGCGGAACTGCTTTTTGTCTTCGGGAATGGCGGCGGCGACGCGGGCGAACTGTTCCGGCGCGAAAAATTGTTGAAAGGACGATTCCGGTACGGGCAGGAGCGATTCGGGTATGGGCAGGGGCGGCGCGGGCAGGGAAGCGCTCGCGCGTATTTCGACGACGGCGAACTGCATGCCTGCGGCCAGAGCGAGAAGGGCGCAGGCCGCCTTGCGCAGGATCGGGCGCAGGGCGGCACTCATAAGGAAAAGCTGCGCGCAGGAAACGGCGAAACAGGCGTACCAGAAAAGCTGGTTGGTGTACCAGAAGCGCATTTTGATCATCGCCACAAGGGGCAGGCTTTCCTTGACGCGCACGACCGGCAGCCAGGCAAAGAGACCGTGGGTGAAGGCGCTGAAGAGTATCGCCGTGAAAAAGGCCGTCTGAGTCTGCCTCAGCAGCGCGATGCGTTCGTTCGGGGTGTTTTCCCCGAGGCGGCCGTCGTTTCCGGTGCGCTTTAAGCGCAAAAAACAGTTCAGCAGAAAAACAGCAAGGCAGAAAGGCAGCATCAGGTATTTCTGGTAGGTGCTCACGTGATACTGGCCTTCAACGAGCATTTTCAGCGCCTTGCCCGCAGCGACGGCCGCAGTATAATCCTCCGGACTGTT
>JAITDR010000244.1 GCA_031282465.1 Desulfovibrio sp. | reverse complement strand
ATCATGGCGGGGACGCCGGTGGTGTAGCTGACGGCCTGGGACCCGACCTCGCGCATGCATTCCTGATGGTCGCAGACGTTGTACAGGTAACAGACGCGATCCACGCCGTCTTTGCTGCCTTTGAACAGACAGCCGATACAGGTTTTGCCCTTGGTCAGCGGTCCGAGGGAGGCGGGGTCCGGGAGCAGCGCCTTCAGAAAACGCAAAGGCACGACCTTTTGTCCTTCGAAGTCGACGGCGTCTATGCGGGTCATGCCGATGTTCTCAAGGACTTTCAGGTGGGTGAGATAGGACTCGGAAAAGGTCATCCAGAAACGGGCGCGCTTGAGGCCGCGTATGTTGAGCACCAGAGATTCCAGTTCTTCGTGGTAGAGGAGGAAACATTTTTTTCGGCCGATGCCGTCGGGGAAATCGAAGGTCATGGACCAGGACAGGGGGTCGGTTTGCAACCATTCGCCCCGGTCCCACCAGCGGCCGCGCGCGGTGACCTCGCGGATGTTGATTTCCGGGTTGAAGTTGGTGGCGAAGGGCAGACCGTGGTCCCCGGCGTTGCAGTCTATGATGTCCAGTTCCCGGATTTCGTCGAAGTGGTGTTTTTGGGCATAAGCGCAAAAGACGTTGGTCACGCCGGGGTCGAAACCCGAGCCGAGGACGGCTGTAAGACCTTTATTCCTGAAGCGTTCGCGGTAGGCCCACTGCGGGCCGTAGGCAAATTCGGCTTTATCCGGAGCCTCATAGTTGGCGGTATCAAGGTAATGCACGCCGCATTCCAGGCAGGCGTCCATGATATGCAGGTCCTGGTAAGGCAGGGCGACATTGATGACAATATCCGGCTTGAAATTGTTGATGAGCGGCACGAGTTCCCGCGGGTTGTCCGCGTCGACCCCGGCGGTGCGGACGGGGTGGGGCAGCCGGGCGGCCACGGCATCGCAACGCGCCTTGGTGCGGCTTGCCAGCATGATTTCACTGAAAACTTCGGGAACTTGAGCGCATTTGTGGGCCGTGACGGCCCCGACGCCGCCCGCGCCTATGATAAGCACTTTTTGCATGGGTTCATCTCTCAAAATAGGTATAGCCACGCAGGCCGTCTTCAAACGCCTGCATGGTCAGCAGGCGTTCCGCGGGCTGGATGCGTCCGTCGCGCACGGCTTTTTCCGCGGCTTTGCGCAGTCTTTCCAGGATACGGCGAGGGTCGTATTCCACATAGGAGAGTATGTCGGCCACAGAGTCTCCCCGCAGTTCGCGTACGAATTCGAAGCTGCCGTCTTCGCCGACGCGCACGGACACCACATTGGTGTCCCCGAGCAGGTTGTGCAGATCCCCCAGCGTCTCCTGATACGCGCCGACGAGAAAGACGCCGAGGTAATATTCTTCGTTTTCTTTCAATACATGTAGATCCAGCGTGTTTTTCACGCCTTGCCCGGCATCGATGAAATGGTCGATGCGCCCGTCGCTGTCACAGGTGATGTCCGAAAGAATAGCCTGTCTGGTCGGCTCTTCAGTGAGCCTGTGGACAGGCATGACGGGGAAAAGCTGGCCTATGGCCCAGGCATCGGGCAGGGACTGGAAGACGCTGAAGTTGCCGTAATATATGTCGGCAAGGGCCAGATCGATTTCCGTCAAATCTTTGGGTATGTGCGGCAGCTTGCCCTTTTCGCGGGCGATGCGGTTGATGATAGCCCAGAACAGGCGTTCGGCCACGGTGCGTTCGCGCAAGCCGGCCTTGCCTTGCAGGAACTGCCGACGGATATCGTCGCGGTAGTATACGGCATCGTTGTAACTTTCCTGCAGATTGCGCAGATTGATACCCTGCAGGGTTTGCAGCAGGTTGCGCGTGGATTCCGCCGCGTCGTCCGGCAGGACGGTTTCCTCAGTCGTCTCAAGCGTCGACCCCTGATCGGCGATTCGGCTTACGTCGAGCACGTTGAAAAGCAGTATGGAGTAGTAGGCGACGGTAGCCCGTCCTGATTCCGTAATCAGGACGGGGTGATGGATACCGCTTTCATCCATGATGCTCATTACTGCTTCCACCATGTCCGTACAATATTCGTCCAAGCTGTAGTTGCGGCTGGAGATGAAATTGGTGCGCGAGCCGTCGTAATCGACGGCCAAACCGCCGCCGAGGTCGAGAAAACCCATGGGGGCGCCTTCGTTCACCAGTCCGGCGTACACGCGTGAGGCTTCCATGGCCGCATCGCGGATATCACGGATGTTGGAGAGCTGCGACCCCAGGTGGAAGTGCAGCAGGCGGAAGGAATCAAGCATGCCCCGTTCGCGCAGGATATCCACGGCGTCGACTATCTGGGTGGTGGTCAAGCCGAAGGTGGAGTGATCGCTGCCGGAAGCCGTCCAGTGTCCGCCGGCTTGGCAGGCGAGCTTGGCCCGCACGCCGATCAGAGGTTTGACGCCCGTGCGCTCCGAGCATTCAAGGATAAGGGGAAGTTCGCTCGGCATTTCCACCACGAAAAAGCAGAGAAAGCCCAAACGGACGGCATGCAGGCCGAGTTCGATAAATTCTTCGTCCTTGTATCCGTTGCAGATCAAGCAGGCTTCTTCGTCCCGCAACTGCGAGAGGGCGGCGAAAAGCTCGGCTTTGCTGCCCACTTCCATACCGTGATGGAAATTTGCGCCGAAGCGGGCAACGGCTTCCACCACCTGCTGCTGCTGATTGACCTTGATGGGGAAGACGCCCCGGTAATCCCCGCGGTAGCCCAAGGTTTTGACGGCCTTGCGGAAACTGTCGTGCAACAGGGCAATTTGCGTATCCAGGATATTTTCTATGCGCAACAGGACCGGCATGTTCAGCCCCCGGTCGCGCATGCCGCGGATGATGTCCATGACGCTGACGGTCACGGGATTTTTACGTCCGAACGGGCGCACCAGAACGTCACCTTCGGGGGAAATGTCGAAATAGCCGGCGCCCCAGTTGTGCACGCCGTACAATTCGGCGGCGTCATCTGCGCTCCAGCGTTGGAGAGTGCGTTTTTTTGCCAAGGATTTCGGCCCTGCGGATGCGAGGTATTCGGCGTTTGGAGGATGTTTGCGCCTTGAGAAAACGATTGTGTTCATTATCCCGGCAAAGGCGGCCTGTCAAGGGGCATGTCCGCAGGGCGTCGACACGGGTGGTTCCGCAGCTTGACTCTCCCGCTTGAAGGCTCTACTAGGGAACCACTGAGTCAAAAAACCGTCACTGAAAGCCCGACAGGTCCAAGTCATATGAGCGGACCTTGCAGGAAACTTGCTTGACGCTCAGCGACACCTCAAGGTTATTCTGTTCGCTGCATTTCCTCAAAAATTCAGATGGTTACAAAATAGCGCATATTATCTCAACATACTGAATTTACATAAGAATGCGTTATAAAACCGAAGAGAGCAGAGAGACATCGCCGAGGGATTCCTGCCTTGACTTGTGTTTTTCAATCGGGTAGTTATACGCATAGTGAGAAATGCCGTTCGACTTTCCGGTATTGCTGAGCCAAATTTTTCGTTTCCGGCGGACGACATGAAACCAGGGGTGAAGCAAGCGTTCCGGATTTGGAGCAAGACGTATAATCGGGCTTAAATCAGCGATTCCGGCCCGGATTTTACTTCCCCCCCGCAACCCCTCCATTGACGCGTCATCCATCGAAAAGGCGCGGTTTTGCAGCTTCTTTCCGGCCTTGATTTCTTCGCTAAACAGAATCGGTTCTGCCTTTTGCTCTTCTCATGAAAGGATTTGTCTCTCGGCTTCAAGTTGGGCAGGAAAAATCGGAAGCGGAATCCGCGACAGCATGCCGCGTCGAATGCAAAGTATTTTGAAGGGAAGGCGGAACCACACTTCCCCCCATAGATTTGATAATCTAATCAGTTGATTCGGGGGCACCATGTCCATCTCAAAGAAACTTATCGCGCTTGTTGTCGGCACTATCAGTACACTCGTCGTCGCGTTGGGGATCGTCGGGTATCTCATCATTTTTTCATCAGGAAACGAGTATGCCTGGAAAACACTGGGAATCGCCCAGAAGTCGATGCAGTCGGCTATTGATGCCAAGCTGGAATCATTCGCCGTCTTTGCGGAGATGCTTGAGGCCGACAGTGAACTGGCCGACGCGGTAGCGGCCAAAGACGCCGCGGCATTGAAAACCGTGGCCGGCAGGGTTATCGGCATGCCCGGCATAGATCAGTTCACCGTGTCCGATATGCAGGGAGTTGTCGTTGTCAGAGGCCATTCCGACAGGACAGGTGATACGTTAAGCATGAATCGGCGCATGGTGGCAGTACCGCTCAAGGAGGGCCGGCGCATAGTGGGTCTTGAACCGGGTGCGCTGATACGCTTGAGTCTCGGTACCGGAATTCCCCTACGGCATAACGGCAAGCAAGTCGGGATTGCGATTCTCGGAGCGGATCTTTCTTCCGGCGCGTTCGTGAATACCGTCAAGGCCACGCTCGGCGTCGAATGCACCATCTTTCACGGTGACGAGCGGGTAAGCACCACAGTCATGCATGACGGCAAGCCTGTAATCAACACCAAGCTGAACAACAATGCTATTCTCGACAGGGTCATCCGCCAAGGAGAAATTGTCGTCACGCGGAACGTAATCGCCGGGACCGACTACGACACGATTTACTGGCCTTGGAAGGATCTTTCCGGAACCAACGGCGGCATGTTTTTCGTGGGCTTGTCCCGCGATACTATCGCCGCCGCGCAGAACCGGGTAATCATGTATTTTCTGCTGGCCGGGGTGGGTCTGGGGCTGTTTCTGATAGGCGTGGGCGTTCTCACTGCCGGGGCGATTTCCCGTCCGCTGCGGCAAGCTACCGCGTACGCCGAGCAGGTCGCCGGTGGGAATTTCGATGGTAAGCTTGTTGTGACAACAAGAGACGAGGTCGGTGCGCTGGCTGGAGCCTTGGCTGTCATGGTGGCAAATTTAAAGGGTAAGATAGGCGAAGCCGACGAACGCTCACGCGAGGCCGCTCGGCAGGCCGAGAAAGCACTTGTTGCCGTGGGCGAGGCCGAGATTGCCAAGAACGAAGCCGAAGAAGGGCAGAAAGCCATCCTCAAGGCGGCGGAGCAGGTGGAACAGGTGGTCGGCCGTCTGGCGGCCGCAGCCGAGCAACTCAACGGACAGGTTGAGGCCGCAGGCCGAGGGGCGGAACACCAGCACGAACTGGTGGTTTCCTGCTCGGCAGCAATGGACGAGATGAACAGTACAGTGCTCAACGTTGCCCGCAACGCTTCGCTTGCTTCCGAGTCCGCAGTCAATGCCAGGCAAAAAGCAAACTCCGGCTCCGTTATCGTCAATGAATGCATTAACGCCATAAAACAGGTGAGCGATGAGGTGGGCACGCTCCGTACCTTTATGAGCAACCTCGGCAAAGAGGCGGAAGGTATCGGCGAGGTTATCACCGTTATCAACGATATTGCCGATCAGACCAACCTGCTTGCGCTCAACGCAGCCATTGAGGCGGCGCGCGCCGGCGAGGCGGGCCGCGGTTTCGCCGTCGTGGCCGACGAGGTGCGCAAGCTCGCGGAAAAGACCATGACTGCCACTAAGGACGTTACCGACGCCGTCCGCAGCATTCAAGAAGGCACGCATAAGAGCATTGAGTCCGTTGACCGCACGGGAACGAACATTAGTTCGACGGTGGAATTGGTCAACAAATCGGGCGGGTCACTTTCGGAAATCGTCGAAGAGGCGGCGACGAGCGCCGACCGTGTGCGCGGCATCGCATCTGCTGCCGAGGAGCAGTCTGCGACGAGCGCCGAGATATCCGGAGCCCTCAGTGAGATCAACAGCAGCGCTGAAGCCTCGGCCGAGTTGATGCGCCGTTCGGTGGGTGCGGTCGGCGACGTGGCCTCCCAAGTACGCGAGTTGCATGAACTGGTGGCCCAACTTCGCAAGGCGTGAGTCTCCACAATGGGTCCCTACTCTCTCCATAAAAGGAGCGAGTACGGCAAAGGCTCCGCGTTTAAGGCCGCGTTGATCCAGGCCGTGGCCGACAGGACGCCCATGGGCAACATAACCGATGCGGCGGCGCGGGCGGAGATACAACGCGTCACGTTTACCGCACCGGAGGCGGAAGTGCCGGTTGTCGACGATGTTGCCGGCAATCTTCCGGTGGCCGAGGGTCTGCTCACGCCTTATCGGATGCGGGTTGCCGGCATCTTGCCGCTTCCCCTGCCCGGTTCCGCCGTCTGCATCAGCATTTAACCACCGGCAGTTCATCCCAAGCCGTTGTGGCTCTCGGCGAGCGCCTGTCGCTTTTGACGTGCCACGGGGCCGCACGTTTGCCTTCAGCCGCAAATCGGAGCATACCGCGCCCGAAGCGCCGGTTGACCACATCCAACGCGTGCATCAGCTTAGTGTCGCTTTTTTTGTCGCCGGCATCAGTTTTGATCCAATTGAGCAGGTTGCCGGGACGGCTGCCGGGCGCGGCAAGGTCGTACAGTATTATGCCCGCTTTGGCGTATGCGTAGCCGGGTCGAAAAATTGCCTCCAACCCCCTCGCCGTTGCGTGTATAAAGTCTCGTGTGCTTGACGTAGGCCGGGCAAGCGTTATCGAAGCCGTTTCGTCGTAAAACGCCTCTACTCCGTGCCTCGATGTCCGGATATGCACGGTCAATCCGCCTGCTTCCAATTTTTCCTTGCGCAGCCGCTCTCCGGCCAGAGATGCGTGCATGGCAAGCGCCTCGGCCAGATATTGTTTGTCGCGGACCTTTTCGCCGAACGACCGGGACGATACCATGCTCCGCCTGGGCATCGGCGCGTTCGCGGCATCCAGGCAGGGTATGCCGCGCAGTTCAAGAGCCGTGTGCGTCCCGGCTATGCCGAGCAATTTCCTGATCAATGCCCCGTCCGCATCGCGCAGTTGCCGCGCCGTGTAAATGTCGTACGAGCGCAGTTTCAAATCCGATTTTCTGCCGATGCCCCAGACATCGCCTACCGGCGTTGCCTCCAGTATCCCGTTCGCTTCCGGCCCGGCTTCGAGACGACAGACGCCGCATCCCTTTTTCGCTCTCTCTGATGCGATTTTCGCCAACGTGCGGGTTGCGCCGAGGCCGACCGCTACCCCTATGCCCGTCCATCGGCGCACGCGACGCCACATCTCGTCGGCGATTCCGTCGGCATTGGCGGCGAGTGCTCCGCGCAACGGCACAAACGCTTCATCAATGGAATACTGTTCCACTTCCGGGACTATGCTCTCCAACGTCCGCATGACGCGGGAGGCAATGTCGCCGTACAAGACGTAGTTGGACGAGAAAACGGCGACATCGTGCATACGCAGGAGTTCTCTGACTTTGAATTCGGGTTCCCCCATGCCTATGCCCAACGCCTTGGCTTCATTGGAACGCGCCACGATACAGCCGTCGTTGTTGGATAACACCACGACGGGCCTGTCTGCCAGGTCCGGTCGGAAAAGCCGCTCGCACGAGGCAAAAAAATTGTTGCAGTCAACCAGCGCCCAAAGGGCATGGGGCGAGTTTATGGACGGCATAAGTCACGACTCCCCAGATCACGGCATCTTCGCGTTCGGTTACGTCGAGTTCCGGATACGCCTCGTTGGCCGGAACAAGCAGGGCACGTCCGCGCCGTTGCACAAAGTACTTGATCGTCAATTCGCCGCCGACGGCGGCAACGACCACACAACCGTTGACAGGCCGCAGCGAGCGGTCGGCCACGAGAAGATCGCCGTCCCGGATGCCCGCCCGAATCATGGAATCGCCCGAGGCGCGCAGGAAAAAAGTGGAAACGCTGTTGCGCACCAAATGCTCGTGCAGATCAAGCTTGCGGTCCACATAATCATCGGCTGGGGAAGGGAAGCCCGCTTGGGCGGGCGACAAAAAAAGCGGGGAGGTTGCCCTGCAGGAATCGGACTCAACGGGCAACGCACCCGCAACGGGAAAGGCTTTAGTGACGGACATCGCTTGACTGTGACCGGCCGGCACGGCGCAACGCCGGATCTCTTTTTCGAGCAGGCTGAGGATGCATGCCCACATGAAATACTGGAGCAACGGCGACAAAAAAGCAAGGTCGGTCTCGGCGCTTGGGTGCCTTTTCGACGTTGACACGGGGAAATCGCGCTTCTATGGAAACGCAGATGCAGCGGGGCGTCACCCTCGCAAAAAGAGCACATCAGTGCGTCCACAGGCAACAACAAGGCAGCATCGGAAAAATTTTCATAAAAAAAATTTTGTTATCTTGCGTTGTTATAGAAGAGATTCAATTTTTGCGGGGAGATGGAAAATTTGACGGCACGATGAACTTTAGATATTTTTTAAAAAAAGCGCCCACGGGCTTAATAGGGAATCCCGTTGAAATCGGGAGCGGACCCGCCGCCGTAAGCCGTATAACGCCTCTTTTCCCCGTACGCCACTGGCCGTGAGGCCGGGAAGGCTGAAAAGAAGGTCGGCAAGCCGGAAAACCTGCTTTTTTACAGGCGTCACAGGAGACGACCCCGCGGCAACGGGACTTTGCCGGCGGGCGAGATGAGAGGATAAATGCGTTTCCTCCCCGTTCCCGCAGGGATGGGGAATTTTTTTTGTCTGCCCGCGGGCAGCAACGGCGAGGATACCGTGTCCGAAACAATCATCAAGCGCAACGGGACGCCCGTTCCCTTCGATTCCACCAAGATTCTGAATGCCGTCAGCAAAGCCAACAAAGCTGTGGGCGAAGAGGAAATGACCTCCACGGATCTGCTTTTCGTCACGGAGAAAGTGTGCAAAACACTCAAGACCAGGAATTTGCGCCACGTTGAGGAAATTCAGGATGTAGTCGAAGAATCCCTGATCCGTTACGGGTACGCGAAAACCGCAAAGGCCTATATTCTCTACCGCGCCGAACACACCAAGATACGCAATGCCGAATCGTATCTGATGGATATTTATAAAAAATTGACATGGTCACCGGCGCTTGAGGAGGATATCAAACGAGAAAACGCCAATATTGACGGCGACACGGCGATGGGAACCATGCTCAGGTACGGTTCTGAAGGGTCAAAGTTTTTCATCGACAACTATATTCTTCCCAAAGACGCCTCGGCGGCGCATATCGGCGGCGACATTCACATCCACGACAAAGATTTTTACATGCTCACGGAAACCTGCTGCCAGATTGACCTGATTCCGCTGTTCAAAAACGGTTTTTCCACAGGCCACGGACACTTGCGGGAACCCAACTCCGTTGAAAGCTGTTCGGCGCTGGCGTGCATTGCCGTTCAGGCCAACCAGAATGAAATGCACGGCGGGCAAAGTCTGCCCAATTTTGATTTCGCCATGGCTCAAGGCGTGCGCAAGACGTACAGGAAAGAATATGAAAAGGCCTTCCGCGCTTTTCTGCAGATAGCCGACGGGATGAACCGGGAACAGGCAGAGGAGCAGACTGCCCGACTGTTGGCTGGCGACGGCGTGCGCCTGCGCATGCGCGGCGCCGAAGCGCCGGCAACGCTTCAGCAATCCCCGTCCGACCCGGAACACGGGGATTTGCTGCGCAAAGCGCATGCCTACGCGGCTTCCGAAGCATCGGCCGCGACGGACCGGCGCACCTATCAGGCTATGGAAGCCCTCATTCACAATCTGAACACCATGAATTCCAGGGCGGGCGCGCAGGTACCCTTCAGTTCCATCAACTACGGGACGGACACCTCCCCCGAGGGACGGATGGTTGTCAAGAACCTGCTCTCGGCAACGCAGGCCGGGCTGGGCAACGGTGAAACACCCATTTTTCCCGTGCAGATATTCAAAGTCAAGGAAGGGGTCAATTACAACCCCGGCGACCCCAATTACGACCTGTTCCGGGCGGCGCTGGAGACATCCGCCAAGCGGCTTTTCCCCAACTTCAGCTTTTTGGATGCGCCGTTCAACTTGCGTTATTACAAGCCGGGCGACTACAACAGCGAAGTCGCCTACATGGGTTGCCGAACCCGCGTCATCGGCAACGTGTACGACGGATCCCGCGAGGTCACATGCGGACGCGGCAATCTCAGTTTCACGTCGGTGAACCTGCCCCGCTTGGGCATTGAGGCCGGGGGCGATGTCGACAATTTTTTCTCCCGGCTGGATGAGATGATTGATCTTGTTTTCCGCCAGCTTATGCACAGGTTCAAAATACAGGGCGCGAAGAAGGTCCGTAATTATCCCTTTCTCATGGGCCAGGGTATTTGGCTGGACTCGGACAAACTCGGGCCGGACGACCGCATTGACGAGGTTATCCGGCACGGGACGCTGACTATCGGATTTATCGGATTGGCGGAAACTCTCAAGGCGCTGATCGGCCAACATCACGGTGAGGACGACGGGGCGCAGGAACTGGGTCTGAAAATTGTCGGCCACATGCGCAGGCGCGCGGACGACGCGTCGCGGGAAACGGGGCTGAACTTCACGCTGATCGCCACACCGGCCGAAGGCCTCAGCGGACGCTTCGTCGCCGCCGACAGAAAGAAATACGGCGTGTTGCCCGGCGTGACGGACAGAGAGTATTACACCAACTCCTTTCATATCCCGGTCTACTTTCCCGTCAAGGCCTTCCGCAAAATTCAACTGGAAGCGCCGTACCACGCCCTGACCAACGCCGGCCACATCACCTATGTCGAACTGGATGGAGATCCGAGCAAAAACCTTGAAGCGTTTGAAGCCGTCATCCGCTATATGCACGAGCAGGGGATAGGTTACGGTTCCGTCAACCACCCTTTGGACCGCGACCCGGTCTGCGGCTATATCGGCGTCATCAACGATGTCTGCCCGCGATGCGGCAGAAAGGAAGGCGAAGGCGTCGACGTTGATTTTCTCAACGCCTTGCGGAAGATTTATCCCGATGTTCCCGTACACAAGCAATAGGGCAATTTCGGGCAGCGGCCGCCCGGTCGCTGCAGCGCCGGCACGAGTCGGAAAGCGGCCGGATGCGCACCACAGCAACACTATAACCTGTTAAAGGAGACAACTGTGCTGCTTGACACGCAAAAACAGGCGAAACTCAAAAATGTCGACAAGACAGTCGGGGAAAATGTCGGTTTCGAACGCACCCGCAGAATTACCGGGTATCTCGTCGGTACGCTCGACCGCTTCAACAACGCCAAAAGAGCCGAAGAACGGGACAGAGTGAAGCACGCAACCGAGTGAAGCACTCCGCAGGGCGAACTATGCCGCGGAGTAAAGCGCAGGGTAAAATGCGCGCGGGGTGAAGCGCAGTACAGGGGTACAATGCGCCTCGGAGTAAAGCATGGGGCACAGTATTCGCCTGAGCGGCATTGTTGAGGAATCTATAGTCGACGGGCCGGGGTTGCGCTTTGTGGTGTTCATGCAGGGGTGCCCGCACCGCTGCAGGGGATGCCACAACCCCGGCACACATGACCCGTCCGGAGGATACAGCGCCGATACGGACGACATCATCGCGCTGTTCACGGCAAATCCCCTTTTGTCGGGCATGACGCTTTCCGGGGGAGAGCCTTTTTTGCAGGCGCGGACGGCCTGTATTCCGGCGGAATATGTGAAGCGGGCAGGGAAGAACCTTGTCGTCTATACCGGATACCTTTGTGAAGACCTTGTCCGGTCGGCGGTGCGGGACAAAGATGTCCGCAGGTTGCTTCATTTGACGGATATTCTTGTGGACGGCCCGTATATTCAGGAACTGCGCTCTCCGGATTCGGCGTTCAAGGGAAGCGACAATCAACGGGTTCTTACACGCAAAGAGATACGCGACATCGTCAGGGCGACGTTGCGTGCATGATTTAGAGCAGGTTAACAGTTATTTTGTATGCCTCCGGCGTCGGCCAAAGCAGGCGCAAGGCCGAACATTTACGGGGGTTTCAGGCCATATACGGAGCCCCGGTATTTCCCGAGTCGAAATCGTCCAGAATTACCCGTGCGGCCCTGTCGGGCGCGCCCGGAGGCCCGAGCAGGGCGCGCAGTTCGTCGAGTTCCGCGCGGATGCCCGAGAGTGTCTTCGCGCCGGGGGCCGGGTTCAGCAGTTTTTCCGCTTCGGCCGCCAACGGCGCGGCATCGCAGGCTCCCTGAAGCAGCTCGGGGAAAATTTCCCGCTTCAGTATGAGATTGGGCAGTCCCATGAAGGGCGTTTTGACCAGCAGTCTGCCCACGGCGTAACTCAGCAGCGACACCTTGTAGACGATGATTGTCGGCGTGCCGGCGACGGCGCACTCCAGCGTTGCCGTCCCTGAGGCGGCGAGCATCAGTGAACAGGAACGCATAAAGGCGAAACGACGTTCCGGCGCGACAAAGGCAACGGGGACGTCGTCCGGCCACAGGGAGCGCAGCAAGGCTTCATCCATACCCGGAGCGCGCAGACAGACGAAGGACAGGCCGGGATATCGCCGGAGCAGGATACGGGCCGCACCGCCGAATTCCGGGAGCAGGGAAAGCACCTCCCTGCGGCGGCTGCCGGGCATAAGCCCTACGCGTCCTTCGCATACCGGAATCGAGCACAGTGACGGGTAATCCACAATGTCGACCAAGGGATTGCCCACATAGTCCACATCCATCGCAAAACGTCGGTAAAATTCCGCTTCAAAGGGCAGGACGGAAATCAGGCGACGCACCGTCTTTTTGATGAACGCGGCCCTGTTCTCGCGCCAAGCCCAGAGCTTGGGGCTGATGTAATAATAAACAGGAATGCCGAGAGGTACGGCGGCGCGGATCACCCGGAAATTAAATTCCGGCGCGTCCGTCACGATGAGGGCCGCCGGCTTCAGGGCTGCAAGGTCGCGGGCGATGCTCCGGAGCATGCGCAGTATTTTCGGCAGATGCCCGATGACTTCGGTGATGCCCATTACCGAAAGGTCTTCGATGCGGTAGCGCGTTTCCTGCCCTGCCTCGGCAAGGCAGGGTCCGCCCATGCCGGTGCAGCGCAGGTCGGGGCGGATGCGGCGCAGGGCCTCAATCAGCAGGGCGGCGTGCATATCGCCCGACACCTCGCCCGCGTTTATCCAGAACAGAGGGCCGTTCATGCCTCGTCGGCATCGCGTTTCCCGTCAGGTTCATCGCCGCCGGGAGCAGTATTTTTGTAAATATAGTCGCGCAGCGCTTGGGGCCAAGGTCTGGGTTTGCTGCCCGTCACCCGTTCAAAGGACGAACAGTCCAGAACGGAATAGGTAGGGCGGGCTGCCCTGCGCGGGAATTCCGCCGACGTCACGGGCCGTATGATGCACTCCAGCCGGGCAAGGCGTACGGCCTCGTCGGCCAATTCGCACCAAGTCGCTTCTCCGGCGTCGACCACATGGAACAACCCGTGTGCTTCGGCTTCCACCAGCTTCAGGCAACAGCGCGCGAGATCCTCGGTGTAGGTCGGCGACCCTGTCTGGTCATGCACGACGTTGATGCTGCTGTTCTTCCGACAGAGATCAAGCATGGTCGTGACGAAATTACCCCGCCCGGGACCGAAAAGCCAAGCCGTGCGAACCACGAGGCAGTTCGCCAAACCCAACGAAAGCAGGGCCTCTTCTCCGGCTGCCTTGCTTTTGCCGTACACGTTCAAAGGGCCTGTCGGATCGTCCGTGGTATAGGGGCTGCGTTTTTTGCCGCTGAAGACGAAATCCGAACTGTAGTGCAGGAGGATGCAGGAAGGGCGGCTTTTGACCATACGCCCCAAGGCGGCGGGCACGGCGCGGTTCAGGAAATCGGCCGCGTCGGGATTGTCCTCGGCCGCGTCCACCTGGGTGTAGGCCGCGCCGTTGACCAGCAGGTCCGGCTCCAGCGCGTCGAGGAGCTTTTCCAGTTTGCCGAAGGCATTTGCGGCCTGAAAATCCAAATCCGAGCGTCCGAGACGTCGGATTGCCCAGCCGGCTTCTTCAAGAACATCCGCCTGCGCGGTTGCCGCCAGTCCGGTAAATCCGCCCAGGACAAGAGCTTTGCGTTTTGCCGCCATACTTGTCAAAAGTCCTTTTTGAGCCCTTTAACTTTGAAGAAACATATCCACGATGAGGGGGTCCGGGGGAAATCATTTCCCCCGGCCGCCGGGGGCATAATCAGCAGTGCAAGGTTCAAATTTTCGACCTTGCGCCTGCTCAGGCCGATGGAGGCGCATAAATCAACATTGCAATGTTTCAATGTTCGGCCTTGCGCCTGCTCAGGCCGACGGAGGCATACAAAATCAACGTTAATCTGCTCACGTATTGAAACATTCTCCGTTTTCGGCATACCAAGCGAGACAGTCACGCAGTCCTTCCTCAAAGCTGCGGGTCGGGACAAAGCCGAGTTCCTGCGCCGCGAGGGAATAGTCCATGGCATAGCGGCGGTCGTGCCCAAGCCTGTCGGGCACGGGCCTGATCAGGTCTTCTCCCTTGCCGCAGAACCTGAGTATTTCCCGGACGACATGGAGGTTGCTGCGTTCCGCCCCGCCGCCGAAGTTGTACACCGCGCCCGGCGCGCCTTTTTCCAGCGCCGCAAGCACACCCCGACAGTGATCTTCCACGTGTATCCAGTCTCTGACGTTCAGGCCGTCGCCGTACAGAGGCAGGCTTTCGTTGCGCACGGCCCGGCTGAACATGAAGGGGATGAGCTTTTCCGGGAACTGGAAGGGTCCGTAATTATTGGAACAGCGCGTGATGATTACCGAAAAGCCGTAGGTTTCATAAAAGGCCCGACAAAAAAGGTCGGCTGAGGCCTTGGATGCCGCGTAGGGGCTGTTCGGGGCAAGGGGTGAGGACTCGGTAAAGCCCGGCGTTACATCGTCCAGAGGCAGGGAGCCGTACACCTCATCCGTCGAAATCTGCACAAAACGCTCCGGTCCGGCATCCAGGGATTCTTTGAGCAGCACAGCCGTTCCCAAGACATTGGTATGCACGAAAGGCGCCGGGTCGGCAATGGAGCGGTCCACATGGGATTCGGCGGCGAAATGCACGACGGCCTGGGGTTTGTGTTTGCGGAGAACGGAGCGCACGGCACCTGCATCCGCGACGTCGGCGCGCTCGAAGACGCAACGTCCGGGGTACTCTCTTTCGACGGACTCTAAATTGGCGAGGTTCCCGGCATAGGTAAGTTTGTCCAGGTTGCAGACGACGGCATCCGGACGCTCGCGCAGCACCATGCGTATGAAGTTGCTGCCTATGAACCCGCAGCCGCCGGTAACCAGCAGGCGCATCAACGGCTCCCGGCCTGCGCCGTCGCCTCGCGCGGCAGGAGGTTGTAACGCGCCGACAGCGCATCAAGCCGTCCGGCGCCGGAAGAGCAGACTTCCGCCAACGCGCTCAACGCCTGATTGACGGATCCTCCGCGGCGGTACAACCAGGAAGCCGCGTAGACCAGTGAATCGGTATCCAAGCCCTGCGTATCCCCGCCCCTGCGCAGGGCGGCCGCGACATCGGCGCGGCGCAATTCCCGCCGGCCCACAGCCTCCTGATAGGCATCGGCCGAGCCGGAACGGTCCGCGCCGTTCCGCGCGCTTTCCTCGTAACGCTGGTAGGCGGCGGAAGCTTCATCAGCGGCGCGGGTATAGGTTTCCAACAGGCCGGCAATGCGCGGATCGCCCAGGTAGGCGTGTATGACCCCGGCCAGACTGCGTGCGACAGCCGCGTAATCGCGAAAAAAGGCCGCAACTTGGGCGTTGGTGAAAGCTTTGCCCTGCGGTCCTCGTTGCCGGTTCAGGGCTTCGCGTTCAAGCGCCGCCGGAAAGCGTTCGCCGTACAGGCCGTACAGGGCGTGAATCATGGAAGGCATGAGTACATAGTTGAGCAGACGCCCGCGCGCTCGCGCCGGGTCGGCGGCTTGGCTTTTTTGCGCAACATTGCCGAAGCGCAGGCCTGCCAGACGCAGGGACGCCGTGGACCCGCGACCGCGGGCTATGGGCAGAGAGCCTTCCGGCCAATAGTTGTCGGCAAGAAAGCGGGCAAGGTCGTCGATCATGGCCGGTGTCACCACGCTGTCGCCCGACCCGCGGGCGGGCGGGCCGCCGGGTTCGTCGAGCGCCTCACGGCCCACGGCGCCGCGCACGGCTGAAGCCGTTTCGTCCACGGGTTTGGCTCGGCTGTACAAGATGACACTGCTTCCGTTTGAAGATGCCTCCGAATCCGACTCGGCGCCGGCCGGAGAATTCCGCGCGGGCTGCTGCATCTCGTCCATAGTTCCGTCAACTGTCCCGACGGCGGATGCTCCTGCGGCCTTGCCCGCACCGGGAGCAGCAGTCAAAGCGGATTCGGCAGAGGAGGAAGCAACGGGTTGGACGGCAACGGAGTCGGGTACCACACTGTCGTCTCGGCCTGGAGAGGATGGCCCGGAGCCTGCGGACGCGCTTTCTCCGGCAACGGCCGCGCCGGGATCGGGAGTCGTCCCCGTCGCTGCATCGGAGGCGGGGGGCGGCGAGGTGGAGGGCAGTACGGGAGCGGGGGATGGGGCGGCGGGCGGAAGTACGGCGGCAGGCGCAGGCAACGGGGCGGAGGCTGCCGGGGGCGAGGGTTGCGGGACGGGTGCCGCGGGGGGCAATGCAGGAGGCGCAACGGAAGGCAACGCGGGTGCGGCAGGCATTGCCGCTTGCCCGGCCTTGCTGCCTGCAGGGCCTTGTCCCATCTGCAACAATTCCCCGGCCGGCTCCAGAGAAAAAAAGAGCAGACCGCCACCCGCGGCAGCGGCGCAGGCGAGCAGAGCGAGCATAACGAAGAAGAAGCGCGAGCGAGGTCCCGTCTTTTTGGAAAGTTCAAGCCGTCCCGGCATCTCCTGCGCGTTGCGCGCAACCGCGGGGGTAGGCTGAGGGAAAGGCGCCGCCGGTGAGCGGAGTTCAGTAGGTGAAGCGAAAGAATCCGCTTCTTCGGAGGAATATTCACGCAGCATGAGATTGTCTTTTTTGTCGGTCCTGTCGGGCATGGTGTAACCCCAGGCACAGTAATGTTGAGGTTGGGATGTCGGCGCATCATACGGAATACTCCTTCAAACGTCCAAAGGAGTAGAAGGAGAAACCCGGCATCGTAAAGCCGAACGTAAAGCCGCTGGGTCCGCTGCAACGCCGCATCCACACTTTGTCTGAAACTATTCTATACCCGCGCAGTCCCGGACGCAATCCCCCCGCCGCGACTGCCTGAACCGCGTTGACGGAAAATTCAGAAATAGACAACAAGAAAGGCCAAAATCCTTTATTTTCAATGGATTTTGGCCTTTCTTGAACCTTGTCGGGGAGACTTCCAAAGTTCCAGGTTTTATCCAATTAAACAACTATATTATGTGACTATATTTTTTGGGATACCGTCAAAGATACCGACAATTTTTCGTGGTGACTCAATTCTTCCCTCTGTGCCCGTCAAAACTCTACTCGAAACAGTTGCCTGCGTCATGCAGTTTTTTTTCGGCGACGCCTGCAGCGGCAGCGGTGGCGTTATGAAAAGCAGCCCGGTTGAACGGAAGTTTCCACATCCTGGCGGGGAAAGTTCTTTACGCCGACGATCCGGCCCCAAGGCACCGGCGAGTTCATCTGTCGCCCTACCCGTAAAAACGCGCCTCGTCGATTTTGAGGAAGGGTTTTGGGGCGACGACACATCATGAAGCAGTGGAAACGCACTGAGAACCCGATCTGATGGGTGGCTTGGCGGCGGGTGGCCGGACGCACCGTCATGCTGTCAACGCTGCCGGCATGTCCCAAGTCTGCCGCCAAAAACGCAGTCGTCGGGATGAATGCCCAGCGGCGAAACATTTTCTTCTGCAGGCCGGCAGGGCGGCAAAAGCGCCGGAAGAAAAAGTCGCCATGAATCATCGTGCGTCACCCCCAGCCTACAAACCGAATTGGATGCAACTTCGCGCCCATCGACGGTACAGCGACCCATCCACCAGCAACGGCCGCGAATGTTTTCCCATTTCCAACAGGTCCGGCATCGGCGGGGTTTCCCTGCGGATGCGTTATCCATATTTTCCGCGCCTGGCAGGTAATCGTTGATCTCTTGCCGGGCAGGAAAGGCCGTTTCGGCCGCCTGGATTGCCCGCGACCGCACGAGCGTGTTGTCTTCGATTGCTTCACGCCCGGCAGAGACCGCCTCATGAAAGGCATTCCGACGCGTTTCACAGACATTGTCGGAAATGTCGCGGCCTGTAGGGCCGACCTGACCTCCGATGCGGGCAGCGCGCGCTTCAAGTTCGGCAATAATCAGCCCCTTATTTTGACGCGCGAATTCGACCGTGCGATGCCAGTTTACATCGGTTAATCCTCCAAGCCCGCTAAGGCAAAGCCCTCCGGCCTTATCAAGATAAATTTCAATCCCAAGGTTTTCCAATTTGACGAGCGGGTTCATAGCGTCACCTTATTCGGTAGTTCCGACGCGCCGACAGCAGGTTCGAGAACCACATCCACAGATACCAAGGCTTCCGCGGCAGGACTTTCAAGATGAGGCAACTCGTTTCTCGCACTGTCTCCACTGTCCCCGGCTTCCGGAGCGGGAAAATCTGCAGAAGCACTTGGGGTCGGTTCCTTTGTAAAATTTTGTTCTGGAAGTACTGTCCCTACTATCCCTATTGTCCCTACTGTCCCTACTGTCCCTACTGTCCCCAGGCCCATTGCCTCAATGCGTTCATCCGGGGACATATCCTTTTTCGATCCGTCCCCGCTGTCCCCGGCTTCCTGTGTCGAAGAATGTGCGGGGACACTTGGGGACAGATCGTTTTCAGCGCCGGCTCCAAAAATTCCTTTACTCCCGCAGGGGCTGGGGACAGTAGGGACAGTGGGGACAGTTGTTTTGAAGGAAGTTATTTTTTCACCCGGCACGGTCCATCCCCGGATGCTGCCTTGCGCCCACTTGGCTTTTATCAGCCCGAGTGCCGAAGCCGCCTTCCCTATCTTCACAGAGGATAACCCGGATATGCCCAGCTTCTTTTCCACCAAGTCGAGCATGTCTTTATTGCTGATCTTCAGCATGTTCGCCCCTATTCTTTCGGCCTCGTCAACAACCACCTGCATGATCGCCCGTTCAACGGGGTTCGCCTGCTTTACACCCGGTTCAGGCTGGAAGAATCG
>JAITDR010000139.1 GCA_031282465.1 Desulfovibrio sp. | reverse complement strand
CCGCCGGAGGCGTAAAAGCAGGTGTTGCCCGGTACCGGAGATGCCGGACCATAAAGGAATTTTTGATGGATTATGAGCGGCTGTTGTCCATCGGCGTGATTCTGCTCTATACTATGGGCGCCTTCGGGATTCTCATGGGCGCGCTGTCCGTGCGCCCCTCCCTGCGCAAGGCCGCCGAACGCCTGACCCTGGCCGGTTTCGCCCTGCACAGCGTATCGCTGCTGAGCGCCTTTGCCGGCGTGCGGCACAACGACTTTTCGGCGGGCCTGAACGTGCAGTTCCTGGCCTGGTGCGTCATCGTCCTGTATCTTGCGGCGCGTTACAAGCTGCGCTACCCCTTTCTGGGCATGACTGCCGCCCCGCTGGCCCTGTTGCTGTACATGCTTTCCATGCGTCTGGCCGGGGTAAAGAACATCCTGCCGGATCACCTCTCGGGTCTCTTCTTCGGCCTGCACATCTGGTCGCTGTACCTGAGCTTCGGCCTGCTGGCCATGGCCTTCGGGGCAGGTGTGGTGTTCATCTACGCCGAAAGCAGGATAAAAAAGAAAATGGCGCCGTCCCGCTTTACTCTGGACATGCCCTCGCTGGCCGGCTGCGACCGCATCAACCGGGCAGCCGTGACGGCGGGTTTCCCATTGTTCACTCTGGGCATCACGGCGGGTTTCATCTGGGCGCCCGTTTTGCGCACCGCCGCCGAAAACCCCAAGGTTCTGCTTTCCCTGTTCATCTGGTTTTTGTACGCGTTGCTCTTTTACCAGCGCGCGGCCCTGGGATACAGGGGGAGGAAAACGGCGGTCATGGCCATCGCCATTTTCGCCGTTTCGGTGCTTTCGCTGCTTGCCGATCACCTGCTCTCCCACCACAGCACGGGACTTGTGAATATTTCCCTGAGTGTCTTGCGCATCGGCCCGACATGAACCGCGAACTGCATCTCGTAGGTCTGAATCACAAGACCGCCCCGGTGGAAGTGCGGGAGCGTTTCGCGCTCAGCGATCCCCAGCGCGAGGAACGCTTTTTCGCCGCCGTGAGCGGTTCCCTCAGCGAATATTTCTCCCTCTCGACCTGCAACAGGGTGGAACTGCTCGGCGTGGGCGGTCCGGATGCGGCCGCGCAAAGTCTTGTCCCGGCCTGGGCCGAGGCCGCGGGTGAAGACGCCGAACGCCTGCGCCCCTACCTGTACATGCATTCCGGCCGGGCGGCCGCCGGACACCTCTTTGCCGTGGCTTCCGGCCTGGATTCCATGGTTCTCGGGGAACCGCAGATCCTCGGGCAGATCAAGGACGCCTACCGTGCGGCGTTGAAACGCGGCGGCTGCGGGCGCATCCTCAACCGGCTGCTGCACAAGGCCTTTTCCGTCGCCAAACGGGTCAGGACGGAAACGGGCTCCGCCGCAGGCGCCGTGTCCGTCAGTTACGCGGCCGTGGAACTGGCCAAGCGTATTTTCGAAGACATGGGCCGTATCCGGGCCATGCTTGTCGGGGCTGGGGAAACCGCCGAACTCGCGGCCGCGCATCTGGTCGGCGCAGGCGTGTCCTCCGTGCTGGTGATCAACCGCACGCACGAACGCGCCGAACAGCTCGCCGCGTCCTTCGGCGGGCAATCAGCCCCCTTTGAAGACTTTTTCGAACGACTTACGGAAACCGACATCGTCATCAGTTCTACAGGCGCGCAGGAACACATACTCCGGGCTGCGGACATGCGCGAGGTCATGCGCAAACGCCGGAACAGGCCGGTGTTCATCATCGACATCGCCGTGCCCAGAGATGTGGACCCCGCCGTCAACGACCTGGACAACGTCTATCTTTACGACATCGACGATCTCAAGGAAGTGGTGGAAGCCAACATGGGCCGGCGGCGCGCGGAGGCCGCGCGCGGGCAGGCCATCGTCGAGGAGGAAACGGACAATTTCCGCGCCTGGATGTGTTCTCTCGACCTTCAGCCCACTATTGTGGATATCGTGGACAGGGGCGAACGCATCGCCGGACAGGAACTGGAACGCGCGCTGAAACGCCTGGGCCCGTTGCCTGCGGGCAGCGCCGACATCCTGAAGGCCGCCTTCCTCTCTCTGGCGGGGAAACTCAATCATGAGCCGCTCATGTATCTTCGGGACCGCTATCCCGGCAGAGGCGCGGCGGGCGACGCGCACATAGCGACGGTGCGCGGCGTCTTCAACCTTGACAAGAACTGTACGCCTGATAGATTGCACGGCGGTCGCGGGCGGCCGTCTGCATCTACGCCCGCAAAACGCTTTCACGAGACGCCATGAGAACGTACAGCATAGACCAACTGGACGAAAAAGACATCGCCGCCGTCAACGCCAGGTTGCTGGATTTGAAGCTGCAGGCCGGGTTGGAGGGCGTCTATCGCCTGCCGGTTCCCGAAGACATGCTCTCCCGCATCCAGACAGAGCATCTGGAAGAATGCGGGCCGTACTGCCTTGCCCTTGAGGTGGGAGGCGGCGGCATCCACATGGAACTGCTGGTGCGCGGCCTCGGGCGCATAAGCTGCGAATGCGTGGCCTTTGCCCCGGAACCCCTGCGCAACTATATGATTAAATATCTAGAGGATATGCTTACGGAACTCGGGATTGTTTTTTAGACAGTGTCCCGAGAAACGTCGTCATGCCCGGTAGTTCGGCAAACTACGCCTGTGAAAAGTCGATTTCGGCATGCGCGGGGAGCGTTGACATTTTTCCGGCCGGTATTGTTTCTTCCGATTCTATTGTTCCATCGCGGCGGATGATGCGGCGAAGATACGAACCGTCATCCTGATAAAAGAATTGCGTTTTACGAGCCCATTCAATTTTTTCGCCCGCGTCGATTTGTCTGACCAGTGATTCCAGGGTATTTTCAGTTGATTTCATTGTCGCACGCCTCCTTGATCTTACGGAGCCAGTCATGTGGGGTATTCTCAAAGACATTTTTGCCGTAGGCTGTCACTAAAACGATTTGACCTAAAGCCGAACGTAGAAAGTATATGACTCTGGCTCCACCTTGCTTGCCTTTGCCCTTTGCCGACCAGCGCAGTTTGCGGCAACCGCTTGTTCCAGGTATGACCGTACCCGCTTCAGGTTGCTTACAAAGATATATCTGGAGTTCAGTGAACGCTTCCTCTGTGAATAGTTCGTCGCGTGTTTGGGCAAAAGGTTTAAGTTCGATAAATTCATAAAACATTTGCCATATATACGGCAATGTCGCACAAGCGTCAAGGCGCTTTTCCCTGCTTGGCGGCATTTGACATCAAGGATATGCCTACGGAATCCGGGACCATTTCTCAGCCCTTTCCGTCCATGCCCGACGACATTCCCGACCTGCCCGCGGATTTGCGGGACCTGCCCGCGCGGGAAGCGCATTTCTGTCTCACTATCCTGCGTTTCATGGAAACCGGCCTCGGCCTGCGTCTGCGCGGGAAACGGTTGCTTGCCGCCTTTTCCGGGGGGGCGGACTCCACAGCCCTGTTGCTTGC
>JAITDR010000126.1 GCA_031282465.1 Desulfovibrio sp. | reverse complement strand
GATACGCACATAGATTCCCTGCTGGAACGCCTGAAGGAACCCCGCGTGCGGAAGGTTATGGAGCCTGTGCTGGCCGGTTTGGGCAATGATATTCCTCTCCTGGCCGACGATACCAAATTCTGCCTCGACCTGGGACTTTTGAAAAACGACCCCCAATTGGGGTTGTGCCCTGCCAATCCCATATACCGCGACGTTATTGTGCGCACGCTCAACTATGATACGCAATACGCCCTTCCGCGCAGTCTCGCCCACCGTTGGATGGACGGCCGAAGCCTGGATATGTCCGCCCTGCTGAAAGAGTTTCAGCAATTCTGGCGGGAAAATGCGGCAATATGGACGGAACGCTATGAATATAAAGAAGCCGCGCCGCATTTGATTTTGCAGGCCTTTTTGCAGCGCGTGACCAACGGCGGCGCGCAGATTATCCGTGAATTCGCCTTGGGAACGGGCAGGGTAGACGTATGCGTCCGCTATGCGGGCGAGGCTTACCCCCTTGAGCTGAAACTCGCCTCTTCCAAGGCCCGTATTCAGGGACTGGAACAGTTGGAGAGGTATATGACCGCTTGCGGCGCGTCCGAGGGTTGGCTGGTTATTTTTGACCGGGATCAGTCCAAAAGTTGGGATGAAAAAATCACCTGGGCTGACGAGAAGCTGCCGGGGGGAGGCACGGCGCATATCGTGGGCTGCTGAAAGGTACGCGCTTTCATGGCCCGCATCCTCCCCATCAGGAAGATTCCCGCTTGACGCCCGGCGCAGCCCGGCATATTTTCGCAATGATTTCTTCCTTCAGGGAGGGGCATGCCGGAGTGGCTCCGGCCGGCTGCGAATTGCAACAAACAACAGTATTCTCCGGCTGTCGGAACACGGCGGCGCGCGCTGCGGGAGGCGCGGTGGAAGGACCGGCAATCAACATCGCGTGGTGCAAAGGTTGCGGTATCTGTGTCGCCTTTTGCCCGCGCAAGGCACTGCATCTGGTCGGGGAAAAATGTACCGTCGATCCCGTGCGTTGCGTTCTTTGCGGCCTGTGCGAACTCTACTGTCCCGATCTGGCGATAACGGTGGACCCGGAAGCCGTGAAACGCCGCACGTCCGAAAAGTCCGGCAAGTCCGGGAGTTCCGGCACGGCCGCACCTCCGGGCCGGCCGGGAAAATCCGGCAAAGCCGACCATCCCGGCAAGGAAACCAGGCATGGACTGTGACGGCGGGAAAACGTATTTCGTGCAGGGCAACGAAGCCTGCGTGCGCGGCGCCCTGTACGCCGGCCTGAAATTTTTCGCGGGTTACCCGATCACTCCCTCGACGGAAATAGCCGAGCATCTGGCCCGCGAGCTGCCGCGCATCGGCGGCGCTTTCATCCAGATGGAGGACGAAATCGCCTCCATGTGCGCCGTGTGCGGCGCTTCCCTGGCCGGGGCCAAAGCCATGACCGCCACCAGCGGACCCGGCTTTTCGCTGAAGCAGGAGGCCCTCGGCTACGCCGTCATGGCCGAAATCCCCTGCGTGGTCGTCGACGTGCAACGCGCCGGGCCTTCCACGGGGCTGCCCACCAAGGTCGCCCAGGGCGACGTCAACCAGGCGCGCTGGGGTACGCACGGAGACCATGCCGTTGTCGCCCTGACCGCATCCTCCGTGCAGGACGTCTTTACCGTCACCGTCGAAGCCTTCAATTTCGCCGAAACCTACCGCACGCCGGTCATCCTCCTCTTTGACGAAGTCATCGGCCACATGCGCGAAAAACTGGTCGTACCGGAAGACGGCGAACTGCCGGTCGTCGAGCGCCTGAAAACCTCGGTCAAGGTCGGCGTCGACTATCATCCTTACCTGCCGCGCGAGGACGGCCGTTTGCCCATGTCGGATTACGGCGGCGAACACCGCTTCCATGTGACCGGGCTGTTTCACAATATCTGGGGATTCCCGACGGAAAATCCCACCGAAGCGCACGACCTGCTCTACCATCTGGTGGACAAGATAGAAAACCGCGCCCATATGCTGGCGCGCTGGAAGGAATACCATCTTGAGGACGCGGAAAGCATCCTCGTTTCCTATGGGGCATCGGCGCGCAGTTCTCTGCAGTATGTCGAGGACCGCCGTGCCAGGGGCCACAAAATCGGCCTGCTGGAACTCCAGACCCTCTGGCCTTTCCCGAAACAGCTCGTGCGGGAAAAAACCGCCCGCGCCGACAACATTTTCGTCGTGGAAATGAACATGGGGCAGGTGCTGGCCCAGGTCAAGGCGGCGGCGGCCGTCCCGGACAACGTCTTTCTCATCAACCGCATAGACGGTCTGCTGGTCGCTCCCGCGGACATAGAAAGCATCATGCGCGTGGTGGAGGGCAGAGGCATATGAACACGCCCGCCTGCATGCGCATTCCCGCATTGTCGTCAAGCGGCGGAGGGCGACGGGGCCAGGAGAGCGCAACCGCCCGCAAGCGCATACGCCTGCGCCGTTTCCCGCGCCGCGCCGGAGGAAACTGAGCATGGCCGTGCAGGACCTCATACGCCGGCGCTTTTTCCCGCACATCTGGTGTCCGGGCTGCGGGCACGGCATCGTGCTCAACGGGCTGTTGCACGTTGTGGATTCCGAAGGCTACGACCCGCTCAACCTGTGCATGGTGTCGGGCATAGGCTGTTCCTCGCGTATTTCCGGGTATGTGAATTTCCACACCATGCATACCATGCACGGACGAGCCCTCGCCTGCGCCACGGGCATCAAGATGGTCATGCCGTCCCTGAATGTGATTGTCCCCATGGGCGACGGCGACTCGCTGGCCATAGGCGGCAACCATTTCATCCACTCTTGCCGGCGCAACATAGAACTGACGGCCATCGTGCTCAACAACCGCATTTACGGCATGACCGGCGGCCAGTACTCGCCCCTTTCC
>JAITDR010000233.1 GCA_031282465.1 Desulfovibrio sp. | reverse complement strand
TCAACGGCGTGTTCGACCTCCTCGCGGCGGGCGGGCAGTTCCGCCATGGTCCGCCGGTAGACGATGTCCACGTTGTCCGCACCCATGCGCAGGGCCGTGCGCGCCGCGTCCATGGCCACGTTGCCGCCGCCGAACACGGTCACTCGCCTGCCGTTGAAGGGAGGGGTGTCGTAGTTCGGGAAATCGTAGGCCCGGCCGAGGTTGGCGCGCGTAAGGTACTCGTTGGCCGAAAAAACGCCGATGAGGTTTTCCCCCGGCACGTTCAGGAACGACGGCAGTCCCGCGCCCACGCCGATGAAGACGGCCCGATAGCCCTGCTCGAAAAGACCGGCGACCGTAAAACTCTTGCCGCCGACCTGATTGGTGAGAAAACGCACTCCCGCTCGCTTGAGAACATCCAGTTCCACCGCCACGACGTCCTTTTTCGGCAGACGGAACTCGGGAATGCCGTAGACCAGCACCCCGCCCGGCTCGTGCAGGGCTTCAAAAACAGTGACGGCAACGCCTCTGCCCGCAAGGTAGCCGGCAGCAGTGAGTGAAGCCGGGCCGGAGCCGATGCAGGCGACCTTGGGCGCGTCCTCGGCAAAGACGCGCTGTTCGCCGCGCAGCAGGTCGCGGCAGGCCGAGGAGGCGAGCCATGCGTCGGCGACATAGCGTTCCAGACGTCCCACGGCTATGGGATTGCCCTTGGCGTTCAGGATACAGCGGCCCTCGCACTGGCTTTCCTGCGGACAGACGCGGCCGCATACGGCAGGCAGGCTGTTGGCGCGCTTGATCAGGTCATAGGCTTCAGCGGGTCTGCCGTCGGCGACGGCTTTGATGAACTGCGGGATAGGGACTTCCACCGGACAGCCGGCAACGCAGGCGGGTTTTTTACACTGCAGGCAACGTCCCGCTTCCTGCGCGGCCAGACCGGGGGAATAGCCTTGGGCCACTTCCCCGAAATCCTTCACGCGCTCGGCCGCCGGCCGGCAGGGCATGGCGACGCGTTCGCCCGGCTTTTTCTTCTTTTTCGGCGGCGTGTCGCCGAGGCAGGTGCAGTATTTGTCGTAGGAAAGTTTTTCCTGATCCTTGAAGGCGGCCAAGCGACGGCGCAGTTCGGCGAAATCCACCTGGAACCCGTCGAATTCCGGACCGTCCACGCAAGTGAACTTCGTCGTTCCGCCGACGCTTACCCGGCATGCGCCGCACATGCCGATGCCGTCCACCATGATGGAGTTCAGGCTGACGGTGGTAGGCACGCCGAAGGGCCTGACGGTATTGACCACGGCTTCCATCATGGGCACGGGGCCCACGGCGATGACTTCGCGCACATCGTTGCGCGTTTGCAGGAGTTCCCGGAGAAGATCGGTGACGATGCCTTTGCGGCCGAAGCTGCCGTCGTCGGTGCTCACGGCGACTTCCGGGCAGAATGCGGAAAGTTCGCTGTGATACAGGAGCAAATCCTTGCTGCGGGCGCCGATGACGCTGATTACGTGGTTGCCGGCCTTGTGGTGTCCCTTGGCGATATGGTGCATGGCGGCGATGCCCGTACCTCCGCCCAGGCAGACGACCGTGCCGGTTTTCACAATGTGTGTCGGCCTGCCCAGGGGACCGCACAGGTCAAGGATGCTCTCCCCGGCCGAGAGATGCTCCAGGGCAGCAGTGGTCTTGCCCATGACCAGATAGACGATGGTGACGGTTCCGGCCTCCGGGTCCGTATCGGCAATGGTCAGGGGGATGCGTTCGCCGTGCTCGTCCAGGCGCAGGATGACGAAGTTGCCGGGCAACGCACGGGCCGCGATGTGCGGCGCATGCAGCACAAGTTTGCTGGTACGGCCGGGAATCAGCGCTTCTTTGCTGAGAATGGGGGCGGACATCGTTGTCTTCCTCATAGCGGTCTCCCGTTGCAGCGCCTGCGCTGCAACGGGAGCCGGTGTTTTTTACAGTGTGCGGAAGTTCCGCGTGTTCCGACGCTCAAAGCAAAACCGCATCCATCCCTGTGTGCTTTGTCGGCCGCTGCGGAATCGCGGTTCCGCAGCGGCCTCACAAAATGCTTCGTAAAGGCATTTCAGATGAATATCACCTGAAACAGGGCGACCAGAGTCAACGTGTATGCAATGCCGAGACAGAGCCACTGCACGACGGGCGAGCGGAGCTTCAGGTCGTGCAGGCAGTGGTGTATGCGGTGCAGACCGCACCACAGCGGCAGGGCAATCATCAGGAAGATGAACAGCCTGCCCAAGAAGCTCCGGGCGAGGTCCAGAAGGCGCTCATAGGAAAAGGCTTCGCCGGGGCCGGCATTGAAGGGCAGAAGCAGGCCGAAGACCAGCACGGCAACCGGGGCAAAGACGGCGCTCCACATGCCGCCCGCGCCGAACAGCGCCCAGAATATCGGTTCATTGGATCGTTTCGGTTCGGTATTCATATATTGTGCTCCCGGATTCCGTTTATGCGCATAGGGTGATGAGCAGCACGAGCAACGATGCAACCGCCGTTGCCGCCCAGAGGCCCTTGATCAGCTTGCCTTTCTTTTCTTCGGGCAAAGGCAGGGCCGACGGAGTGAGCTCAAACCAGGTTTTGGTGTGCAGCAACGCGGCCAGAAAGGCAATGAGGTTGATCAGTGCCGTCAAGGGGTGGGCCAGAAAGCGCACATAGCAGGCCCAAGCTTCCGGGCCTGAACTCAAGGCAGCAAGGCCGTACATGAGCAGTATGCTGAACCAGACCGCCGGAACAGCCGTGCCTTCACGCAACATGTAGAAGCGGTAAAAGGGCAGCCGGGTCCACCAGCAGGCCTTAATTTCCCTGACATAGGGTCTACGCTTACCCGGCATGGCGCGCCTCCTTTTTCTTTATGCACTCCAGCACCGAAGCAACGAAGTCGGCTGCGCTCTCCGCCTTGCACTGCTGCAGGGCGGCCGCCGGATCGGCGTGCTTGGGGCAGACCTCGGAACAATAACCGACAAAGGTGCAGTTCCATACGCCGTTTTCGCTGTTTATCAGCGGCATGCGTTCCTTGCGGCCGAAGTCGCGGTTGTCGAGGTTGTAGCGGTGGCCCAGCGTCAAGGCCGCGGGGCCGACAAAGCCGGCGTTCAGGCCGAATTG
>JAITDR010000112.1 GCA_031282465.1 Desulfovibrio sp. | reverse complement strand
CACCCGAGGCGTACAGAATCCAATGGTAATCTCTAGCGACGGTCTCTCCCGGAGCGCCCGCCGCGTCCTCCGCGGTCGTCACGTCCTCCCCGGTCATCGCGTCCGCCGCGTTCTTCACGTCCCCGACGGGGCGGACGGGCGGTGTCTTCGGGATTCCAAGGTATGCCGCGCGCTTCCTGCAGGACGACTTTCCTTGAGGCGCGTACCCTGTCGCCGTTGATTTCAATAACCTTGACCGTCATGGAATCGCCCGGCTTGACAAAATCGGCCACATTTTCCACGCGTCCGAGGTCAAGCTGGGACACGTGCACAAGGGCTTCCAGGTTCGGCAACAATTCGACGATGCAGCCTACTTCCAAAATCTTGACGACCACGGCATCGTAGTTTTTGCCCAGTTCGGCCTTGCGGTCATAGGCCAGGACCTTTTCCACCGCCTGTTCCATAGCTTCCAGAGTGGGCGCGAAAACGGCGACTTTGCCCGAGTCGTCTATGTCTATGGATGCCCCGGTTTCCGCAGTTATGGCTTTTATATTTTTACCACCGGGGCCGATAATCAGACGGATAACTTCGGGACTGACCTCAACTTCAGTGTGCTGAGGGGCGTACCTGGACAGGGAATGCCGCGGCGCCGGCAACACCTTGGCCATTTCGGAGAGAATGTGCAGACGGGCCTCTCTGGCCTGCATCAGCGCCTTGGCCATAATTTCGGTGGAAATGCCCGTAACCTTGATGTCCATCTGCACGGCGGTAACGCCGTCGGCCGTGCCGGCGATTTTGAAATCCATATCTCCGAGCGCGTCTTCGTCGCCGAGAATATCCGTCAACACAATAAATTCATCGCCTTCTTTGATAAGCCCCATAGCTATGCCCGCTACCGGCGCGGCGATAGGCACCCCGGCGTCCATGAGGGAAAGGCATCCCCCGCAGACGGCAGCCATGCTTGAGGAACCGTTGGACTCCATGGTTTCGGCCACAATGCGCAAGGTGAAGGGAAAGGATTCGTCCGGCGGAAGTATAGGACGCAAAGCCTTCTCCGCAAGCGCGCCGTGCCCTATTTCGCGTCTGGAGACACGCACCGGTTTGACCTCGCCCACGCAATAAGGTGGAAAGTTGTAGTGCAGCATGAATTTCTTGGTCGCGTCTCCGACCAGGGAATCCATGCGTTGCTCGTCTGTTGAACTGCCGAGCGTGGCTACAACCAGGGATTTTGTCTCGCCGCGCGCAAAGAGCGCCGACCCATGCGCTCTGGGCAACACGCCCGTTTCAATTGTTACGGGGCGGACCGTGCGGGTATCGCGTCCGTCGATGCGCACGCCTTCCCGGTGAATGCGGTCGCGCACAATCCTCTTTTCCATGTCTCCCAGTATGGAGGAAACGCCCGCCAAGGCAACGGCGTCTTCGGCAAACGGCGAGCCGGTGGCTGACGCCAAGGCGACAGCCTTGTCCTTGACCGTTTTTTTGGCTTCCCTGCGCCGCATTTTTTCGGGGACGCTCAAGGCTCGGGCCAGATCGGCTTCCACATGCTCTTTCAGAAACGCGGTAATGCCGGCGAGGTCCGCCGGCTCTTTCAAGGCCCGCTTTTCTTTGCCCGCAAGTCGTATCAGTTCTTCCTGGGCATCAATCAGCGGCCGGATTTCCTTGTGCGCCCATTCCAATGCCTCGGCCACTGTTGCTTCAGGCACGAAGCGGGCTTCTCCTTCAACCATGACCACCGCCTCCCTGGAAGCGGCAAAGATGAAATTCAGTTCGCTGTTTTTCAGTTGCGGGATAGTCGGGTTGAGGACAAAGCGGCCGTCAATGCGGCCGATCCGCGCCCCGGCCACCGGCCCGGCAAAAGGAATGGAAGAGATACAGAGCGCGGCCGAGGCTCCCGTCAAGGCCAGGACATCGGAATCATTCTCCGGGTCGGCGGAAATCACATTGGCCAGAACCTGCACCTCATCATTGAATCCCTTGGGGAAAAGCGGCCGCATGGGGCGGTCTATCAGCCGGGAAACCAAGGTTTCGCGTTCCGAAGGCCGGCCTATCTCGCGTCTGAAAAAACTGCCGGGGATGCGCCCGGCAGCGTACATCTTTTCCAAATAATCCACAGTCAAGGGGAAAAATCCCTTGTCGAAATCCAGCGACTGCGAACAAGCCGTTACCAGCACAACGGTATCGCCGCACTGAATCCACACGGCCCCGTCCGCCTGCGCGGCCAGTCGTCCGGTTTCAAGAATGATTTCCCTGCCGCCGACGACAACGCCGACACGCTTGCATGCAAATACACTCATAATATGTTTTCCTTGGCTTTCAGTAAAAAAGGGATTGCGGGCATCATGGAGGATACACCGTATGTCCTGCATCCGCCCGTTATGGTCGTCAAAAGCGACTATTTACGCAAACCGAGCTTGTCCAGAACGGCACGATACCGTTGAACATCAGTTTTTCTCAGATAATTAAGCAGGTTGCGTCGTCTCCCCACCAGTTTCAACAGGCCTTGACGGGAATGGAAGTCTTTCTTGTGCTGCCGAAAATGTCCCGTCAAATCCTGTATGCGTGCAGTGAGCAGGGCTATTTGCACCTCCGGGGAGCCGGTGTCGCCGTCATGTTTGGCATGTTCGTCAATTACCGCTTTTTTTTGTACGGCATCCAGTACCACAGCAGTCCTCCTCCCGCCCGAGACGGGTAGTTATGTATTCCACAACCCGCGCGTAACGCGCAGCACCGGCGCTTCCGTCCCTCTGCCGGGTTCGGCGGCGCACAGCGCCAAGGCCTTTCCGTCCGAATCGAGCATCAGAACCCGTTGTCCCTCCGCCGGGTAGGGTCCGGCGACAACCGGGCAACGTATTTTTCCCCCGTAACGCACAAGCTGCGCATCCTCCCGCGACAGGGTGATATGCGGGCAATCCGGCAGGGCATCGGCGATGCTCACCACTTTGGACGAAAAATCTTCGGGATGCCCGAGCACTTCTTCAAGAGTATGCGCTTGGGAAAGCCCGAAGGGCCGGCTGTATTCCCGGGTCAGTCGTTCCAACGTGCCTCCGCACCCTAAGCGTTTCCCCAAGCTGTGGGCCAGGGAACGTATATAGGTGCCGGAACCGCACGT
>JAITDR010000082.1 GCA_031282465.1 Desulfovibrio sp. | reverse complement strand
GCGCGGCGTTGCAAAAGGCCGGTTTAGATGCCGGCCGCAACGTTGTCGATTGATTTTATCGTAAATCGAAATCGCATAATAAACAACACCGTTCCGGCCGTTATTTTTACTTGCCGGATATCACGGCAGGGCTTATACATATCGCCGGCGCGGGTATCGGGATGTGGCTCAGCCTGGTAGAGCACAGCGTTCGGGACGCTGGGGCCGGAGGTTCAAATCCTCTCATCCCGACCATATTTTAAGGGGTTAGGCTGATTACCTACCCCTTCCTTTTTTGAGACAGACAAAAATCGGCAGTGATGCGACCACCTGCCGGCATGCCCCGGCTGATATATGCTGATAATGGCGAAGGATCATGGATGGGTCCGAGTGGTTCATCATTTCGGCGGAGGAATGAGGAGACTGTGAGGCAATGGCGCGCCGAGCGATGGCCTGAGTGTAAAAAAAGCCGCAAATGATGCGTCAAAGCCGGCGGAACGCATCCCTGAGCATCTCCATGTCCTGCTCCGAAGACCCCGCCTTGCGGGCAACCTTACTCCACTGTCTGACGGCAGCGGCTACTTCGGCGGCGATATCCTCAGCGTCTCGGCCGCCCAGCCCGAACTCGCGAGCCACGGAAAAAGCCAGATCCAAAGACGACATGCCGCTGTCTAAGGTGATGAAGGTGTGGTGTACCGGAGCCTTACGCGAGGGTGGCGATGATTCCAGGTCATAGACGGGGGAGAGCTTCCAGCCGCGGACTGCCGGGTCGCGCAGAAAGCCGTGATTGCGCAGGTGGTCGTCGACGTTGGAAATCATGATGTTGTAGACCATGCGTCGCCACAGTTCCGCCATATCCCGGCGCGGAGCGGAGCCTGCGGCTCGCAGGATTTCAGCTATTTCCACGTAGCTGCGGTGATCGCCGTCCTGAGCACTCAACATGGTCATGGCTGAGACAAAGGGAATGCGATCCTCCCCGTCCCGGTCAAACCGCTTTACCAAGAGTACGTTTTTGCCGGCGATACGTTCCATGCGTGCAGGTGGAACAGTTATGCCGGCAATGCCCGCAAGCTGGAAGGCTACGAATTCCCACAGCGGAACATCCCATTCATCCTGGTCCCGTGGGAACTTGGCCACCCACTGCGTCCCTTGGACGTCACACACCACGGCTTTCGGCCTGGCGCCACCCAGCAAGGAGCCGGGTTCCACCAGCACGCGCAAGTCCTGCTCCGTTTCCGTTCGCGCCTGCACATGGCCCGCTGCGGCGAGCAGTTTGCCGAGCTCGAGCAGCGGTGGAACTCCCTTGGCGCCGAACGTGAGGAATTCCGTTCCACCGGGTTCGGTGAAACGCAAAGCACCCTGGCGCGCGGCATCGTTCACCAGCAAGAGAAAATCCCCTTCCAGCAAAGTACGCGGGGTTTCTCCGGCCTGCCGTGCCCGGCGCATTTCCTGCCGCAGCATCAGCGTTCTGCCCCAGCGATCCGGCGCGCAATCCGTCAAAAAGGCGAAGAGTTTGCGGGCAGGTCCGGTATGAAACGCGCCCCGGCCCAGCGGTAGAGCCGGGTCAAGATCAAAGGCCGTTGGAGAGGCGAGCCAGGCATCGTTGTATTCAAACGATGCGCTTTCACCGCCTCGGGCGGAATGCAGCCACAAACGGCCGACTCGTAGTGTTCGGCCTCCGGTCTGGAGGTGGACGCCAATCTCCCGATTCACGACTCACCTCCTTCCTCCGGGCTTTTCCTCTTGCGGGCACGCGGGCCGTGCACGCGCTTGGGCAGGCGCTCCTCGTCAAGTAAAAGGCCGGTGGCGTCAACGGCCGGGTTCAGCAGTTCGCGAAACGGCGTGCCCAACCCCAGCGCGAAAATCACGGAGGCATAATTGCCCAGGCTGACATCGGGCTCGCCCTTTTGGATTTTCCCCAGGGTGGAAAGGCCGATTCCGGCCCTCTCAGCCACCAGCGTCATGGTCAGACGCCGCCGCAGACGGGCAGTCTTTATGTCGGCTCCAAAGGAGCGCAATGATTGGCGCACGGATACTGAGGGTTGCGATTTCTTCATTGTAGCTCTTCTTATACAATTAAATTGCAGTAATATCTTTGCATAAGAACAGATAAAATCGAATATGTCAAGATAGTCCCCGACAGCCCGCGGGATCAAAGGCTACCGGCAGGGCCGGTCTTTGTTCACAGCGAACTTTGACAGTTTGCTGCACATAAATTCAATGATTTTGAATAGTATGGAAATATCACCCGGGATTTCGTACTACAGGAAGCTCGGGTCTGTGCACGGACGAGGAAACGAGTGAGGCTGTGGCCGAGATAGCCGATCTTATCCTGACGGCGGAGTTCAGGCAGGCTGAGTCTGTTGCGGCCGACCTGCTGTTGCGGGAGTGTCGGTGATCCGGATGAGCCTATCAGCGTTGCGGCACGAACAAAAAATCAAATCGGTATGTTATGAACGGAATCCTTCCGGCTCCTGTTTAAAAAAAATTTTATATTTCGTATGGTTACAGTATTCTCGTCTATGTATGAGATACCGCTCCCGCCTGCATTTCGCCGAACCTTCCCCGTGTGTGAGCCTTGAAAGCCTGAACGGTGTTGCCCATGAGCATGGCGATGGTCATGGGACCGACGCCGCCGGGCACGGGACTTGCCGCAGAAGCCACGGCACTTATGGAGGCAAAGTCGGCATCGCCGCGCAATCCCTTGTCCGTGACGGAAATGCCTATATCCACCACCACCGCGCCCGGCTTGATCATGTCGCCGCGCACGGATTCCGGCCTGCCCATGGCCGGAAACACGAAGTCCGCGTCTTTACAGTATGCGGCGATGTCCGGCGTCGCGGAATGGCAGACGGTGACCGTTGCGTCGATACCTTTGGCGCCGAGCATGACGGCCAGAGGCTTGCCGACAATGTTGCTGCGGCCCAGCACCACGGCCCGTTTCCCGGCAAGCGTCAGGGAACAGCGCTTGAGCATTTCCATAACTCCGGCCGGAGTACAGGGGTGCAGACCGGGCAGGCCGAGCATGAGCCGGCCCATGTTCACGGGGTGAAACCCGTCCACGTCTTTGGAGGGATCTATGCGCTCCAGACAGACCCGGCTGTCCAGCCCGCCCGGCAGGGGCAACTGAATCAGAATGCCGTCCACGTCCGGACGGGCATTCAGAGCGTCGATCAGTGCAAGCAATGCGTCCTGCCCGACATCGGCGGGCAGGTATACGGTTTCGGAGTGTATGCCGATCTCGGCGCAGGCCCGCTCCTTGTTGCGGACATACGTCCGGGAAGGCTTGTCCTCCCCGGCCAGAACAA
>JAITDR010000268.1 GCA_031282465.1 Desulfovibrio sp. | reverse complement strand
GGCGTCATGCGCATCTGCGAATCCTACGACGGCGTGGACGCCTTTGTCGCGGCGGACGCCGCCGAGGCCGAGGAATTCTGGCAGGACAGGCACCGCCTCTCGGCCATAGCCAAACGCACCTCCGGCTTCAAAATCAACGAGGACGTGGTGTTGCCCCTGAAGGCCATCCCCGATTTCGCCCGCTACCTCGAAAATCTGAACCTGGAGTACGCCGCGAGAGCGTATCGCGAAGCGTTGCGCCGCTGCCTGCCGCTGCCCGGACTTCCCGAAGAGGAGCCGAGCATCCAGGCGGAACTGGATTTCGCCGGACGCATCGTCAAAGGTGAGGTCTCGTCGCTGGATCTTTCGGAGCAGGAACTGCAGATGCGTGCCCGGCTTTTCTTCCGCGCCCTGGCGGCCGATTACCCGCAACACGCGGCGGACGCGGAACAAATCCGAACCGGCTTCATCAATTCCGCCGTGAGCGCGGCAAGCCACATGCACGCCGGGGACGGCAACTGGCACGTGAACATCCCCGTCAACTCCAACGACGCCGCCATGCTTGCCGATGCGGACAAGGCAGCGCGCCTGGTCATGGGCAAGGCTCAGGAACTGGGCGGCGAAGTCACGGGCGAGCACGGCATAGGCATCACCAAAATCGCCTTCCTGACGGCGGAAAAAATGGCCGCGTTCATCAGCTACAAGGAGTCCGTGGACCCGCGCAATATCTTCAACCCGGCCAAACTCACCTCTCGTGAACTTCCCGAGCGCCCCTATACCTTCTCCTTCAACAGCCTTATTGAGGATATCCGGCGCAGCGGGCTGGCGGACAAGGAACGCCTGATTTCCATGCTGCAGAACGTGCAGGTCTGCACGCGCTGCGGCAAATGCCGCGAGGACTGCCCGGTCTTTTCTCCGGAGCGGGGGCTGCAGGGCCAGCCGCGCAACAAGAACATGGTTCTCGGGTCGCTTGTGGAGGCGGTCTATTATTCCCAGGTCAACCACGGCCGCGCCGACCCCGACCTGCTTGCCGAACTGCGCGATATGATGGAGCAATGCACGGGCTGCGGTCGCTGCGCCGCCGTGTGTCCGGTGAAGATAGACTCGCCGGAAGTGGCCGTTGCCCTGCGCGGCTACCTTGAAGAAGAAGGAGCCGGCGGACACCCGCTCAAGTCCCGCGTCCTGCGTTTTCTGTCGGAAGACCCCCCGCGCCGTCTGCCTCTGGCAGGCAAGGCGGCTTCCGTCGGCCAGTCCGTGCAGAACCGCATCCTGCCCTTTGTGCCGGCCGTGGTGCGCGCGAGGGCTTCAAGCCCCCTTTTCCGCGCTCCCGGCCCGCGCCCGGGCTACAGGAACCTGCGGGAGCGCCTGCACGCGGAAGCGGGTATGATTTTCGTTCCCGAAGGCGACATCAAAGGCACGACACTGTACTTTCCCGGTTGCGGTTCGGGGATTTTCTATTCCGGCATCGGCACGGCCGCCGTCGCCCTGCTCCTGTCCGCCGGCTACGCCGTCGTCTTGCCCGATGAGCACATCTGCTGCGGCTACCCCCTGCTTGCGGCCGGCCTGCTCGACCGGTTCGACGCAAACCGGGAACGCAACGTCAAACTGCTGCGCGCCTGCGCGGAAAGGGCCGCGGAACGCGGCCTGCCGCCCGAACTGCTCCTGACCTCCTGCGGCTCCTGCCGGGCCGGACTGGAACGGCATCTCCCCGCGACGCTTCTGCCGCATGCGCGGGAAGGAGTCGTCGCGTTCGACGACGTCGCGCATTTTCTCTTCCGCCGGACGCATCCGGGCTTTGCCCGGAGCGGTACGGGAGACGCCGCCGAAGGCGCGGACGGCTCCGCGGGACACCCGTCCGCCCCGCGGCGGCTCCTGTACCATACGCCGTGCCACGCCGAAGTGTCGGGCGTAAACAGGACCAAGGCGGCGCGCCTGTATGCCCGCGCCCTGGGCGCGCACGCGGGATGCCGGGTGCGCATCAGCCGGGGATGCTGCGGCGAGGCCGGCCTCGGCGCGTTGACCTCGCCCGGCCTGTACAACAGGATACGCGATAAAAAAACGGAACGCCTGACGGCGGACCTCGCGGATTTGCCCGACGACACGCCCGTGCTCGTTTCCTGCCCTTCCTGCAAAATGGGCATAACGCGCATCCTGCGCGGCATGGACAAGACATTCGGAAAACACCGCGTGCTGCATTGCCTGGAGTTCGCAGCCGAGGAGGCGGGCGGCCGCGGCGCCCTGCGCCGGGCCGTGAAACTCCTGCGCTCAACGGCGGGCAAAGACGGCGTCCGGCGCGCGGACATGGCCGAGGCGGCGCGCATACGGCTCGACGACAACGACGGCCGCGACGACGACGATTGGGATATTGAAGACTGATGGTGAAATATCTGGCTGCGGACTATGGTGAAAAGCGTTGCGGCTTTGCAGTGAGCGACACCGAAGGACGGGGGGCCTTCCCCCGCCCTGCGCTCGCCGTGCGCGGACGAAAGCATTTTCTGGCGGCAACGGCGGCCCTGGCTTTGGAAGAAAACGCCGGGGCCGTCGTCCTGGGGTTGCCCCTCCGCCTCGACGGCGGCGAAAACCCCGCGTCGGCGCGTTTGCGCGTTATCGCCGCTTCGCTGGCGCGCTGCATCGGCCTGCCCCTGTACCTTATGCCGGAAGCGTTGAGTTCCCGTGAAGCCGAAGAGCGGCTGCGGGAGGCGGGAAAGAAGGGGAAAAAACTGAAGGACGCCCTGGACGGAGCGGCTGCCGCCGCTATCCTGGAGTCCTTCCTGAACCTGCCGGAAGACAGGAGACGTCTGCTTATGCTGCCCGAAGCGGAGGCGCGCCGGGAATGTGTCCACATCCTGCCCCGGCTCTGAGCGGAGAAGGACGGCAATCGACTGATCCGGGCGCGCCGCGGGTCCGTGAACAGCAGCCCGCCGGCGCGCGGGCGATTACCTTTCAGCAGCCCGCTATATGCGCCGTGCCGCCCCTCGGCAGCTTTTCGTCAGCCCAGGTAATCTTTTCGTCCCAGCTTTTGGACTGATCTCTATCAAAAATTACCAGCCAGCCCTCGGGCGCACCGCAAGCGGTCATATACCTCTCCAACTGTTCCAGTCCCTGAATGCGCGCCTTGGGAGAGGCGAGTTTCAGTTCAAGAGGGTAAGCCTTGCCCGCGTAGCGAACGCATACGTCCACCCTGCCCGTTCCCAGGGCGAATTCACGTATAATCTGCGCGCCCCCGTTGGTCACGCGCTGCAAAAAGGCCTGCAAAATCAAATGCGGCGCGGCTTCTCTATATTCGTAGCGTTCCGTCCATATTGCCGCGTTTTCCCGCCAGAATTGCTGAAATTCCTTCAGCAGGGCGGACATGTCCAGGTTTCGGCCGTCCATCCAGCGGTGGGCGAGACTGCGC
>JAITDR010000217.1 GCA_031282465.1 Desulfovibrio sp. | reverse complement strand
GCGCGCCGGCTGGACAAAATGCCCGGTGCGGAGTATACGCGAAAAAGCAAAGCAACATATATGAATTTCCTGATATAGACGAGCACACGACCTCGGCCGCGCGGACGGGGCGCCGGTCGCCTATCCTATTCACCCTGAATATCCGGGAGCCGTTATGATTCCTGCTCAAGGCAAATATTACTTCACTTCCGAATCCGTCACCGAGGGGCACCCGGACAAGGTTGCCGACCAGATTTCCGATGCGGTCCTCGACGCCCTGCTCAGTCGGGACCCCGGCTCGCGCGTGGCCTGCGAAACTATGGTCACGACCGGCATGGCCTTTCTGGCGGGCGAAATATCCACCGACGCCTATGCCGATCTCCCGGACATAGTCCGCAAAACCATACGCGACATAGGGTACAACAGCTCGGAAGCGGGCTTCGATTGGCAGACCTGCGCCGTCCTTTCCTCCATAGACAATCAATCGCCGGACATCGCACGGGGTGTGGACCGCGCCGTCAACGAAGATCAGGGCGCGGGCGACCAAGGCATGATGTTCGGCTTCGCCTGCGACGAAACCCCGACGCTCATGCCTGCGCCCATTTATTGGGCGCACAAACTTTCGCAACAACTCACCGCTGCGCGCAAGCAAGGCGTGCTCTCCTACCTGCGACCGGACGGCAAGACGCAGGTTTCCCTTGAATATGTGGACGGCAAGGCCGAGCGCGTCAACAACGTGGTCGTTTCCGCCCAGCACGCCCCGCAAATATCGCAGGAACAGATTATCGCCGACATCCGGGAAAAGGTCGTCTATCCCGTCCTGCCCGCTTCCCTGTTCGACAAGGACAACTGCGAAATCTTCATCAACACCACAGGGCGCTTTGTTATCGGCGGCCCTATGGGCGACTGCGGCCTGACCGGGCGCAAAATCATTCAGGACACCTACGGCGGCATGGGGCACCACGGCGGCGGCGCATTCTCCGGCAAGGACTGCTCCAAGGTGGACCGTTCCGGCGCGTACATGGCCCGGTACATAGCCAAAAACGTGGTGGCCTCGGGCCTCGCGCCCAAGTGCGAGGTGCAGATCGCCTACTGCATAGGCGTTGCCCGGCCCGTTTCCGTACTCGCGTCTTCGCTGGGGACCGGGCATGTGCCCGACGACGTGCTGACCGCGGCCGTCACCGAGGTTTTCGATCTGCGCCCCTATCACATTATCAGGCGCCTTGACCTGACCCGGCCGATTTTTCTTAAAAGCTCCTGCTACGGCCACTTCGGCCGCGAAGAGCCGGAATTTACCTGGGAAAAAACAGACGCCGCGGGCGACATCAGAACAGCGGCCAAGGTCTGAACACCCGGCATTCCTGCGGTCTTTGGAGCCTGACGCCGTGAGTTATCGCCTCTATCTCGATATAGGCAATACCAACACCAAAATCGGCATAGGCGACGAGAACAGGCTGCACGTTTCCTTTGCCTTGCCCAGCGACGAACGCCGCACGGCCGACGAATTCGGCCTTTCCCTCGTCGCGCTGCTGCGCCTGCAGGGTCTTGAAGCCGGCGACATCGAAGGAGGCCTCGCCTGTTCCGTGTCGCCCGGCATCGGCAAACTCGCTCGCGATGCCTGTCTGCGCTTTTTGGGGAAAACACTGCTCTTTGCCCCTGAAGATGTACCCATACCTTTGGAAAACCGTTACGCCCTGCCCCATGAGGTCGGCGCCGACCGCCTGGTGGGCGCGTATGCCGCGCGGCGTCTGTTCCCGGACGTCTTTTCGCTGATTTCCGTGGATTACGGCACGGCAACCACCTTCGACTGCGTGGAAGGCGACGCCTACTTGGGCGGATTGATTTGCCCCGGCGTACTTTCGTCCATAGCCGCCCTGACTTCGCGCACGGCCAAACTGCAAGGGGTCAGTCTGGAAGTGGAAAGCGCCGTGCCGGCGCCGGGCATCTCCACTGCCACCAGCCTGAAACACGGGTTTGTCTTCGGCTTTGCCGCCATGACCGAGGGACTTTGCGAGCGCCTGGCCGAGGGCATGCGCGGCCCGGTCGGAGTTGTGGGCACGGGCGGTTTCGCCTCCGTTGTCGCCCAGGTCACCCGCCGCTTTGATGCCGTGCTGCCGGACATGTTGCTGGACGGCTTGCGCCTGCTGTACAAAGAGGGCATAACCGGATAAGGGCATTGACGGCCGGGATGCCTCTGCGGCATAGGCCCTTGCTGAAAAAGGCAAGCGGAAGTACTGTTGCGGCATTTGCGCTTCCGATTGCAAGTCGTTGCCGGAGCCGACAGGCATGTTTCCTCCCTGAAAGAAGGGGTTGCCGAAAGGGTACCCCCGGCCTTGCCGGGATTCAACCGAGAATCTCCCGGAAGGGAGAGCCTGCAAACCATAAAAGGAACCTGTGATGAGTACCATCGTATCTGTCTGGGCCAGGGAAATTCTTGATTCGCGCGGCAATCCCACCGTAGAGGTAGAAGTCGGCCTGGAATCCGGCCATACCGGGCGCGCGGCCGTGCCCTCAGGCGCATCTACCGGCAGCCGGGAAGCGCTGGAACTGCGGGACGGCGACAAAAAACGCTACGGAGGCAAAGGCGTGACCAAGGCCGTCGACAACGTGAACGGAGAACTGGCCGAAGCCGTCATCGGCATGAATGCTCTGCGTCAGGTTGAAGTGGACAACGTCATCATCGACCTCGACGGCACCGACAACAAAGAACGCCTCGGCGCCAACGCCATGCTCGGCGTGTCCCTGGCCTGCGCCCGCGCCGCTGCGGGATTTCTCGCCCTGCCCCTCTACCAGTACCTGGGAGGCGTCAACGCCAAAGTGCTCCCGGTACCTCTGATGAACATTATCAACGGCGGTATGCACGCGCCCAACAATCTGGACATTCAGGAATTCATGATCGTCCCGCTGGGCGCGCAGGATTTCCATCAAGCCCTGCGCATGGGCGCGGAAACCTTCCACACGCTGCATACCATCCTGGCCGCCGACGGCCACGTCACCAGTGTCGGCGACGAAGGCGGCTTCGCCCCCAACCTCAAGAACCACGACGAGGCTTTCCGCTATCTGCTCAAAGCCATAGAAGAAGCGGGCTACATCCCCGGCACGGAAATCGCTCTGGCCGTCGACGCTGCAGCCAGCGAATTCCGCAAGGATGGAAAATATCGTCTGAAAGGTGAAAACAAGGTGTTGTCGTCCTCGGATATGATCAAGTATCTGGCGGAATTTACGGATAAATACCCCCTGATTTCCATTGAGGACGGTTTGGGCGAGGACGACCGCGACGGCTGGCGCGAACTCACCGTTGCTCTGGGCAACCGCATTCAGCTTGTGGGCGACGACCTCTTCGTCACCAACCCCGCCGTCCTCAGCGAAGGCATCGAAGAAGGATTGGGCAACGCGATACTGATCAAACTGAACCAGATCGGCACCCTGACCGAGACCCTCGACACCATTGAGCTGGCCAAACAGAACGGTTACACGACCATAGTGTCTCACCGCTCCGGCGAAACCGCGGACGCCTTCATCGCCGACCTCGCTGTAGGCACGAACAGCGGACAAATCAAAACGGGTTCCCTGAGCCGCTCCGATCGTCTGAGCAAGTACAACCAACTGTTGCGCATCGAAGAGCAGCTTGACGACAGCGCCGCGTACTACGGCCCGGTGATGAGCGCGCACTACGGCTTTACCGACGACGAGGAAGACGGGGATTAAACAAGGACGGCAAGGGTGCGGCTGATTGACTGTAGAAGACGGGGATTGAACAAGGACGGCAAGGGTGCGGTTGCTGGACGGTAAAGGCATAGCCGCGGCCGTCCGAGCCGAGTTGGCCGTCGAAATTCGCGCCCTGACGGACACAATCGGGCG
>JAITDR010000258.1 GCA_031282465.1 Desulfovibrio sp. | reverse complement strand
CATCCAAGCACGTCTGCGTCGGATCGCGGCAATGCGCCGGTCCGCGCCGTGACCCGCAATAGTTTTCAAGCGCCGCAAAGCGCGGCAAACAGCGAGGCCGATATGCACTCTTCTTCAACCACGCCGAAAGTATGTATACTGGCGGGCAGCCCGCGCAAAAACGGCAACACGGCCTCACTGTTGCGGCCTTTCTCCGAAGCGCTTGAGCAGCACGGCGCGTTTCAACTTTGAGAATGCGTGTCCACGATGAGGGGTCCGGGGGAAATCATTCCCCCCGGCCGCCGGAGGCATATAAAATCAATGCTAATCTGCTCCAGCGCGGGCTGCAATCCGCATCCCGCTCCGGCCGCCGAACGGCAATCTTCCTGAAGGGACGGTTTCAAACCATAAAGGACCGCCGGATGAACGATTCCGAACAGAGACAAACGCTTCTGCAACTGTGCGGACAGGTCTGCGCAAAAGGTTTGGTCTGCGGTTCCGGAGGGAACATCAGCGTCCGGTGCGACGGGGACATCCTCATTACGCCCACCGGACGCAATCTGGGTGCGCTGTCGGAAGACGACGTCGTGCGTATGCGCCCGGACGGCTCGGTTTACGGCGGCGGCGTTCCCTCGCGGGAACGGCGTATGCACTGCCGCTGCTATGTGCGGGCCGACGTTGCATGCGCGGTGCATGTTCACAGCACCTATGCGACCGCCCTGTCCTGTCTGCCTCTTGACCCGCTGTGCGCTGTGCCCGTGTATACGCCGGGATATGCGATAAGCGTGGGCAAACTCCCCGTGCTGCCCTATTTGCGACCCGGTTCGAAAGAACTTGCCGACATGGCCGGCGAGGTCTTGGCCGGGCGCAATTCGGTGTTGCTCGCCAAGCACGGCGTGCTGACCGTCGGCAACAACACGGAACACGCCTTGAACATTGCCGAGGAGATAGAAGAAAACGCGCGCATCTTCTTTATCCTTGCGGGCCGGGGAGCAGGGCTGACGGAAGAACAGCAGGCGGAGCTGCAGCGCGGGTAGTGAAGCTGCGGAGCCTCATGCGTTGCCGTCACCCGGCTGCCGCCCGGCGCATGATCGGTAAATTCCTCCGTCACGTCGAGGGCGTCCGAACGGGCATCCGCGGCATCGCGTTCAGTGTCTGGACGCTTCCCTGCCGTACACGTCGTCGAAACGCACGATGTCGTCTTCACCAAGATAGGCCCCCGTCTGGATTTCAATGATTTCCAAAGCGATGCGTCCCGGATTTTCCAGCCGGTGAGCGGTCCCCAAAGGGATGTATGTGGATTCGTCTTCCTTGAGGATGCGCTCGCGGCCGTCCACGGTCACCTTGGCCGTGCCGCGCACCAGCACCCAGTGCTCGGCCCGATGATGATGCATCTGCAGAGAAAGCACGCCGCCGGGATTGACCACGATGCGTTTCACCTGGAAACGGTCGCCGAGCACCAGCGTCTCAAAGTGCCCCCAGGGACGGAACACGCGCAGATGCGTGTCCGTTTCAGGACGCCCGCGCTTTTTCAGTTCGTCAAGCAGCAGTCTGACGTCCTGGCTGCGGTTGCGCGGCAACACCAGCACGGCGTCCGCCGTTTCCACCACGCCGACGCCGTCCAGACCCAACGCGGCCACAAGCCTGTGGCTGCCGTGCAGGTAGCAGTTCCTGCTCTGAAGCTGCACCACGTCGCCGACCGCGACATTGCCGCTTTCATCCCTCGGCGCCGCCTCATAGAACGACTCCCACGACCCCATGTCGCTCCAGCGGGCCGTAAGCTCAACCATGCAGGCCTTGTCGGTGCGCTCCATGACCGCGTAATCCACCGAAATATCCGGGCAGGCGGCAAACGCGCTTTCGGAAAAGCGGATAAAATCCAGATCCCTGCGCCTGTTCCGCCATACGGCCAGGCAAACTTTATGGACATCGGGCGCATGGACGGCCAGTTCCTCAAGATACAGGGACGCCTTGAACATGAACATGCCGCTGTTCCAGAAACAGCCGCCTTTCGCCAGCAACGCGGCGGCCCCGGCCCGGTCCGGTTTTTCCACGAAACGGGTGACGGCGAACACGCCCGGCGCAAGCTCTGCTCCCCGCAGGATATACCCGAAACCGGTTTCCGGCCCGGTCGGCTCCACGCCGAAAACCACTGCCCTGCCGGTCTCCGCCCCGGCGCGGGCCCGGCACACTGCCTCCGCGAACGCTTCGTGCGGCGCGATGACATGGTCGGAACTCAAGGCCAGCAGCAGAGGGTCGCCGCCCTCCTCCAACGCGGCCAACGCCCCCAGGGCGATAGCCGGAGCGGTGTTGCGACCGACGGGCTCCAACAGTATGGAGGCGCGGGCGGCCGCTTCCAGGCCGGGCAGCTTCGCCTGCTCCTGCAAGATCGCCGCCGCCGGGAACCGGTGCTTTTCGTTGCACAGCACAATGGGCGGCGCGCAATCCGGCAGGGTCAGCGCACGGGCCGTAGTCTGCGCAAACAGGCAATCGCCGCCCATATCCATAAACTGCTTGGGATACAGTCCGCGGGAAAGAGGCCAGAGGCGGGTGCCGCTGCCCCCGCTCAAACTCAGCGGACGGACGGGTTCCGCGCTCGCCTTTGCCGCCGTTGAGGATACCGCGTTTCCCGTTGCCGCACCGCGCGTCCCGGCACTGCGCCCGGAAGACGCCGGGGGCGGAAGGCAAGCCCCTCCGGCCGTATTCAATGACGCCGCGGCTTCCGAAACCGCACACTGCGGCGGCGACACGCGTCCCGCCGCGCTCAAGCTGTCTTCAGCACCCATTGCTTCAGTTTCTCCGCTTCGTTGCACAGTTGAGGGATATCCAGCGTCGTGAACGCGCCGTCCTCGTAAAGTATGCGCCCGTCCGCCATGCTCAGGCGCACCTCAAACCCGCTCGCCGCATACGCGAGATGCGAAAAAGGACTGTAAAGCGGCAGCAAATTGGGCGAACGCAGGTCAAGAGCGACAAGGTCCGCAGGCCCAGCGGGGAAAATACGCCCCAACTCCGGCCAACACAGCGCTGCCGCGCTGCCCGCGGTCGCCATGTCCAACACCGTCGCCGCGGGGCAGAGCGTGGGATCCAGGTTGTGCCCTTTGTGCAGCAGCGCGCAGGCGTTCATCTCCGCAAACATGTTCAGCGCGTTGTTGCTTGCCGCGCCGTCCGTCCCCAGACCGGGCAGGATGCCGCGCCGGAGCATGGCCGGGACCGGCGCGATACCCGACGCCAGCTTCATGTTGCTGCGCGGATTGTGCGCGACCCGCGCCCCGGAAGCGGCGATCATGTCCAGTTCCTCTTCATCCGGCACCACGCAATGGATAAGCGTCGTCGACGGCCGCAGCAAGCCGAGGTCGCGGCAGTATGCGACAGGGCCTTTGCCGTGCGCCCTGCGACAATCTTCCGCCTCACGAGCCGTTTCCGCGACATGCAGATGCAACGGCAGGCCGAGTTCCTCCGCCAGACACAAGCCGGAACGCAAAATCGCGTCGCCCGTCGTGTACACGCTGTGCGGCATAACCGCCACCCGCAACCGGCTGTGTCCCGTGAAACGCTCCGCCTGCCCGCGCACTCTGTCCATGGCCTGCTCCGCAGAAACCGAGGCCGGCGTCGCAAACGCAAATATCGCCTCACCCAGAAGACAGCGCAGCCCAGCTCTGTCCGCTGCCGCCGCTACCGCATCCTCAAACAGGTACATGTCGGCAAAGGCCGTGCAGCCCGTGCGGATCAGTTCCGCGCAGCCGATCAAAGCCCCCAGTTCCACGATTTCCGCCGTGAGTCGCCGCTCCTTGACGAAAATATGCTGCGTCAGCCATTCCGCCAACGGCAAATCGTCCGCCCAACCACGCAGAAACGTCATGGCAATGTGCGTGTGCGCATTGACCAAACCCGGCAGGATCAACGACCGCCCAAGCTCCAATTGCCGCTTCGCCCTCAGGTTCGCCAGATCGCCGCGCCTTCCCACAGCGCCGACCCGCCCTCCGCTCACGGCAAGCGCCGCGTCTTCAATGACATGGTGCCCGGAAACCCCGGCCTCCGGAGGCGCGGAAGCAATCAAAAAATCGGCGCCGAGCAGCAAATCGCAGTCGTATTCAGCGGTATCCGCCACAGTATTCCCGCCTTTGAGCATTGTTCGAGGGCCTTCACATTATGCCGTGGGCTCGCGGGTATGCTCCGCAAGGACGGCATGCATGGGAATCGGCTTACCCCATTCCGTTATTTCCCATGCGCGGCCGCGCGCATCAGTGAGGACTTCATCAAGCTCAGAAGAAATATATCTTTCAACCGTATTTTTGATTACTTCTCTTTCTTCCGGTGCAAGCGACATAAAAATAGGCGTTTTGAGACTGATATATTCTGATATGTCGTCTAAAAATAGGCGTGACTTACGATTAACCAATATTTTCTTGTCATTTTCAGTATAGGAGTAGGCGTGTAAACCACCCAACTCCGGCCCGAAAGTACCTTTAATATAAATTTTATTGGATATAGTCTTTCCATTTTTAAGATACATGGCCTTATCGCATAGCCAAAGGAGAGCACGAAGCTTGCGTTCACCAATTATACCCGCCGGAGATATATCAACTATAAGGTGTGCCATCTCTCTCAACTTATTTTCATTAAGTTTACTGAAAACATTCTGCATAAATCGCTGCATAGCTATGCCTCTCCTATGCGATCGGGTATTTTGATTTTTTGGGAAATCCCGCCGGTGTGATTGCAATCTTCAACGGTGCTCTCGACATGGGTGCGTTTCAATGCTCATTGATGTGCAGGAACTCACTGAAAGCGTCAGCCGGCAGGCGGACATTGTACAGCTTTTTCGCCGTCAGCATTCTGTGGAGAAATTACTCGGAAGCTCTCGACCTTGTTCGGCCAGATAGGTAAGCAGCATCAGCACGTACACGGCGCTGCTGAGCCGGTTCAGTCCGCGCATGAGATCGGGTCGGGTGACGCAGCCGTCGCGGGTGATATACATATCGGCCGCATACAACTCCGCTTCGCGGATCTGCGCGCGCAACAGGTTGAGCCGGGCGGTACGCGCCCCTTGACAGGCTTCCGGCAACAGGTGGTCGTGTCCTAAATATTTCATGGGGTTGTGCGAAACGGCGTGCAGCATCTCCTCATCCATATCGCCCATGCAAACGGGCGCCATCGGCCCGCCGTCAACTTCGGCCTTGAGCGCGTTGCCCAGTGCGGAGCGGATATCGCCGAGCCGGCGGGCCTGCGCCGGGTACCGGCCCTCCGGGTCGAATTCCGTCTGAATCAGCACCGCCAGCGCAATGACGCTGTCCAGTTTCCCGCGCAATTTGAGGCGCGGGTCGTTTTTGGCGACAGGGGCATACGCATCCGGAGAGGTCTGCGAATCCGGAGCGGCACTCTTCGCTCCACGCCGGCCGACGCCTGCATGGGGTCCCGGCCGGCCCCCTTTGCGCCGTTCGACGCCGCCGATCAACGCATGCACCCGCCTCAGCCCCGGCTCGCGCCGGGAAGACGTTTCCGGGAGAAACACCCGACCGGCGAAGTCGACATATTTGACGACGACGTTCCGCTCATCAAGCAGCGCCTGCGCGGCGGGAGTCAGGCGCGAACCGGCCGGCAGACGGATTTCGCTGCCCCGTCCGAGGCCGAAACGCTCCCGCAACCAAGTTTCCGTGATATCTGCGTCCATTGTCGGGAAGTATACCTTGCTGCGCCGTTCTGCGCGGGCGGACGTTGCCGGTATGGAATAAAGCAGGCAACAAGCCGGCGGGATGATTTCAGCCCAAGCGGGCAAGTGTCTTGATTATGACTACGCGGGCAGCGTCGTCGATACGGCAGATGATATGAAATTTCCCGGCAGGGTATCCCCATTTACCGTAGAAAGCCCCGCCCAAGGATCGAGGCTTTTCAAGACGCCGGACCTCCTCAATCTTTCGGCGGAGCAAATGTTCCGCCCAAGTTGATAGTTGCCTGCTGCGGCAGAGGTCTGGAAAGGCGTTGTCGTCAAGCCTGTACGGGGGCACCGTATGCCTCCTGAATAGACCTGACGATTTTGTTGTCCGCAAAACTCGCGCGGATGTCGTTTACCGGGATTACGTCTTTCGAGTTGAAATCTCCGGGAAAATCGTTGTGGGACATGTCCCGCAAAGTCCAGGCGGCATATCGGCCGTAGAAGTTGTTCACCGTTTCCAAGATGAAAAGCTCTTCGTCCGAGAACGGGCGGCGCGCTTCTTCCGGAAGAACATCGGTCGGCAGCGGATTTTTCCCGTGACACCGGTAATAATCATAGAGGCGGGGAACAACCGGACCGTGCGTCCACGCTTCAAGATTGTCTTCAAAGAGTTTGCTGCCCAAAAGGGCCAGAGAAAAAGCCTGAGCATAAGCGCAAAGTTTTTGCAGCTTCAGGTTTGATACTCCTTCGTCTTTGTCGGGATTGGCGAGAAAATACTCAGCAAGTTCAAAGCAGGTAGCCATAGGATGCCCTCTTGTCAGTCGGTTGGGAGAGGGGGTCCGGGGGAAATCATTTCCCCCGGCCGCCGAAGGCTCATAACATCATGGAAGCGTAAAAAATCATGCAGGTACCGGCAGGGACAGGGCGCCGTCGGGCATATAGGCCCAGGAAGCGCCGGGGCCGTGTTTGGCCAGAGCCGCGTCCACGCCTTCCTGCACGCTTGCGATTTTGCGCGCCCATATAAGGGAGCTTTCGTCGGCGCTCAGGGAAGAGAGCAGCAGCACTTCTTTCTCCGCCGCGACTTTGGCGTAGGCGTAGGCCTTGTGGGCGCCGAGCACAAAACGGCTTTTGATTTCCCGCATGACCCTGTCCGGGTCCCAGCGCCTGTATATCCATTCTTCGAACACGCTTTCGCCCCATTTGCCCGCGCATTCGGCTGCCAGGATAATGGTTCCGCCGGGGCGTGTGATGTGGTCGGCGTGGTCCAGGGCTTTCTGGGCCTGATAGGCGTTGATGTCGCGCGGGTGACCGCAGGCGCAGGTGACGCAGACGTCGACCTGTTCGGAGAACGGCACTTCGAACATGGAGGAGGACACATCGACGGCTTTACGCCAGGCTTCGAACACGTCGCCGGCGACGACGCAGACCACTTCGCCCGCGTCGTTGCTCACCACATTGAGGATGAAGTCCACGCCGACCATGCGGGCGGCTTCGATCATTTCGTTGCTGACCGGGTTGTCGTCGATGGGCGGCAGGTCGTCCATGAGTTCAACCATGCGCGCGTGGTTGGACTGGACTGTTTCCTTGGAAACCAGCCCCGGCAGTATGGATTTGCGGCCGCCGGAGTATCCGGCGAAATAGTGCGGCATGACGACGCCGAAAGTGATGAGAAAATCGGCTTCCAGGGCGGTGGTGTTGAAGACGAAATCATAGCCCGACTTGAAGCGGCCGAGATAGGTGAGGTTGGAGGCGTCGGCGCCGTCGTGGTTGACTATTGTGAAGCGTTTGACGATATCTTCGCCGTATACGGCCTTGTTCATATCTTCCGTATGCGGGTCGTGGATGCCGGTGGCGATGATCAGGGTCACCTGTTCGTCGCGGATGCCGGCTTGGGCGAAGACGTCCAGCAGGGGTGGGAACAGCACGTTGTAGGGTGTGGGCCT
>JAITDR010000235.1 GCA_031282465.1 Desulfovibrio sp. | reverse complement strand
TCGTTCTTGCGGGCAACGTAGACATCCACCTTATCGCCTGTTTTCACACAGATTTTTCCCGACGCATCGCGGAATTCGGCAGTCGGAATCTGTCCTTCCGACTTAAAATTCACGTCGACCAGCACATGCTCGTCGCCGATGCGCACCACTTCGCCCTTGACGATTGAGCCTTCCTCCAAATCGCCGAAATCAGGGTTGAGGTAGCTTTCAAGAGCCGTCTCGAAATTCATTTCGGCATCAATGCCTGTTTCCAGTTCTGAACTTGTCGACATACGTGTCCTCCAAACCGACAAAAATTCCTGAAGCAGTTCAGGTCGGGGTTCTTTAGCAGAGAGCTGAGGCATTGACAAGGAAGATTCCGAAAACCCTTGACCGACGCGGAGCGTCCGCAGTATAAAAAAGATAAGGGGAACCGCCGGCTTTGCCGGCTCCGCCAAAAAGCCTGCCGCAGAACGCTTTGCCGCAGAACGCGCGCAGGCTCCGCACAAAAGCCCTGTTCCGGTTTACGCCCGCTCGGGCCGGCCTGCCGGGGCAACCTGAAAGAAAAAATACTTCCGTGTTCCCCTTGACAATAACATTACCTCCAAGGAGAAGTTATGCTGCATACAATTACCATCGTCGGCGCCGGAAACGTCGGCGGAAGCACTGCTCACGCCTGCCTCACGCGCAGGTTGGGCAACGTGGTGCTGCTGGACATAGACGAAAGAATCCCGCGGGGCAAAGCCCTTGATCTCAGCCAGGCCGCCGTGCTGGAAGGACACGGCTGCGACATCGTCGGGAGCGCCGATTACGCCGACTCGACCCTGTCCGACGTCATCGTCGTCACCGCCGGAATACCCCGCAAACCCGGAATGAGCCGCGACGACCTGCTCAGGGTCAATGCGGACATCGTCGGGCAGATAACAAAAAACGCCCTCAAATATTCGCCGGACGCGGTTTTCATCATTGCGGCCAACCCCGTGGACGTCATGTGCATGGTCGCGCATCAAGCGGGTATTGCCGATACCCGGCGCATTATCGGTCTGTCGGGAGTGCTCGACACGGCGCGCCTGCGTGCGGAAACGGCCCTGGCGGCAGGCGTGCCCGGCCACACCGTCCAGGGACTGGTCATCGGCGAACACGGCGACGGCATGGTACCCCTGCCCCGCTTTACCGAGGTCGCCGGGCTGCCCGCGGCCCTGCTGCTGACTGAGGAACAAACTGAGCAAGCCCGTAAGAATACCGTCTCCGGCGGCTCAAGAATCGTGGAATATATGGGCTCGTCGGCTCACTACGGGCCCGGCGCGGCGCTTGCGGTCATGGTCGAAGCGGTTCTCCGCGACAAAGGAGACATCCTCCCCTGCTCGGCGTACCTGAACGGCGAATACGGCATAAAAGGCATCTTCATGTGCGTGCCCGTACGCCTGGGTGCGCGCGGCGTCGAAAACCTCATCGTACTCGACCTCACCGACGAGGAAAAAGACGCCGTTGCCCGCTCGGCCGCATGCATCCGCGAAAAAACCGCCGCAGGACTTGCAGCACAGTAACTTGAGCGGCGCTTACTGCCGGTTGCCGCCGGCGCGTCCGGATGTACTCTTTTTGCCTTTCAGGGCGGCAAGGCGGATTTCAATAACTTTGGAATTGGGATAGCCGTGCAGGATACTTTCCAGGAGAGTGCGCGCTTCGTCAGGACGCTGCTGCTGCTCGACCACATCCGCAAGCATGAACACTGCGGCCACCCTGCGCGGTTCCGCTATGCCTTCCATAGCCAGAAGATCGCGCAGGGACTGCTCCGCGCCCCGCAAATCTTCGTTCAACACCTGCGTTTCGGAAAGAGCCGTGCGGCAATCGGCCTTGAGGTCCGGGCCGACGTTCAGATCAAGGCACAGGGCCAGAACTTCGGCTGCGGGGGTGAATTCCAGGCGGCGCATATACGCGTAGGCCAATTCTTTATAAACCGTTGCCCTGTCCTCCGCGCCCAGGTCGGGATCTTCCGCCAGACGTTCCCAGAGGTCGGCGGCGCGGGCGTTGAAGCCCATATCACGGCACAACCCGGCAAGTTCCACGGCGATGCCGCGTTTCCGTTCCGGATCCCCGGCAAATTCCCGCAACATGATTTCCAGGTATTCCCTCGCCGTGGTCTTGTCCTGCCTGACGTTCAAGGTCAAGGCCAAAAGCCTGCGCCAGACTTCCCAGCGTCTGCCGCTTTCAGGATTCTTGCGCAGGTAACGCAGCAGGTACATCTCCGCATCGCCCAGGTCATGCTCGGCAAGGGCGGCATCGGCCAGCACCAGGTCGTCCCTTGTCTTGCTCTCGTCCGGCAGGCAGGCGCCCGGCATCGCGGCCGCAAGTGCAATGACGGCAAAGATAAGGATGCGAAACATTATTATGCCCCTTCGTTGCCCGGTCCGACCCCCGCGTCGTCGCCGCCGTTCTCGTCGATACGGGCAAACCCGACCACCGACGCACCCTCGTCCATGGACACCAGCCGCACGCCTTGCGTGGCGCGGCCTATGCTGCGTATTTCTTCCACGCCTATGCGGATGATTTTATTGGTGGACGTAAGCAGCAGCAGGGCATCGGAGTCGGCCACGGGTATGGCGCCGATGACCGGGCCGGTCTTGGCGGTGGAGCGGAAATTGATGATCCCTTTGCCGCCTCTGGACTGCAGGCGGTACAAATCCAGCTTGGTACGTTTGCCGTAGCCGTTGCGGGAAAGGGTCATGACGGACGTATCCCGGTCGTCTTCATCCACGACCAGACAGGCCACGACGGTATCCGCGCCGCGCAGCGCAATACCCTTGACGCCGGCTGCGCCCCGGCCCATGGGCCTGACCTCGGAACAGGCAAAGCGAATAGCCAGCCCGTACGCCGTGGTCAGCACCAGTTGCCGCTTTTCCTGCACCTCGCGCACCATAATCAGCTCGTCGCCGTCGCGCAGACCGACCGCGTTGATGCCGGTCTTGCGCCAGCGGGCGTACAGGGACGCGGCGGAGCGCTTGACCATACCGCGTTTGGTCACAAAAAGAAAATGTCGCTCATCACTGAATTCGCGCACGGCCAGAGCCGTGGTCGCCCATTCGTCTTTTTCCAGAGGCAGCAGATTGGCGATATGCGCGCCCTTGGCCGTGCGGCTGCCTTCGGGCACCTGATGGACCTTGAGCTGGTGCATGCGCCCGCGGTTGGTGAACAGCAACAGATATTGGTGATTGGAGGTCGTGAGGAAATCCTGCACCACATCGTCTTCGCTCATGTGCAGACCGGCTATGCCTTTTCCCCCCCTCCGCTGCTGCTGATAGTTGTCCAGTGTGGTGCGCTTGATGTAGCCGCGCCGCGAAAGGGTGATGACCACGTCTTCATCGGGGATAAGGTCTTCAATCTCGATGCCGACCGCCTCTTCGCGCACAACGGCCGTCTTGCGCGCCCCGGCATAGGCGCTTTTCACTTCCTCAAGTTCACCGCGCACCACGGAACGCAGCACCGCCTCCTCCGCGAGAACGGATTGCAGCCAGGCGATGCGTTTGATCAACTCCCGGTATTCCTCAAGCAGCTTTTCGTGTTCCAGACCGGTCAGACGCTGCAGGCGCATGTCGAGCACGGCCCGGCTTTGGGCCTCGGAAAGGCCGAAGCGTTCCGCCAGTCCCTGCCGGGCGTCGTCAGGGGTTTTCGAGGCGCGGATCAGGGCGACGACGGCGTCGATGTTGTCCAGGGCTATGCGCAGGCCTTCCAGAATATGTGCGCGGGCCTCGGCCTGCCTGAGTTCAAAGCGCGTGCGGCGGATGATGACCTCGCGCCGGTGTTCCAAAAAACACACCAGTGCCGACTTGAGGTTGAGCAACTGCGGCCTGTTGCCCACAACCGCCAACATGTTGTAGGCGAAAGAATTCTCCAACGGCGTATATTTATACAGCGTATTGACGATTATGTCCGCCGTCGCGCCGCGCTTCAAATCCAGAACAATGCGAATGCCCCGCCGGTCGGATTCATCCCGAAGATCCGCAACGCCGTCGAGGCGTTTCTCATTGACCAGCGCCGCTATTTTTTTTACCAGCGACGATTTGTTCAAGGCATAGGGAATTTCCCGGATAACAATGGACTCGCCGCCTTTGGCGCGGCTTTCCGTTTCCACCACGCCGCGCACCTTGACCGACCCGCGTCCGCTTCTAAAAGCGTCTTCAAGTCCCTTGCCCGCGTACACGATGCCGCCGGTCGGAAAATCCGGTCCCTGCACAAGCTCCATGAGCTCGTCGACCGTGCTCTCCGGTTCGTCCACCAGAAGCAACAAGGCGTCGCACAGTTCGCCCAGGTTGTGCGGAGGCACGTTGGTAGCCATGCCCACAGCAATGCCCGATGTGCCGTTGAGCAGAAAATTCGGCACCTTGGCCGGTAAAACAGCCGGTTCCCGCAACGTGTTGTCGTAATTCGGACGAAACTCAACAGTGTCTTTGTCGATATCCGAAAGAAATTCCGCCGCCAAACGCGACATGCGCACTTCCGTATACCGCATGGCAGCCGGCGCGTCGCCGTCTATGGAACCAAAGTTGCCCTGGCCGTCCACCAAAGGCACGCGCATGGAAAAATCCTGGGCCATGCGCACCAGAGCATCATAAACGGCGGAATCCCCGTGCGGATGATATTTGCCTATGACGTCGCCTACCACGCGGGCACTCTTCTTGTGCGGCCGGTTGTACACGTTGCCGAGCTCATGCTGCGCGAAAAGAATACGCCTGTGCACGGGTTTCAACCCGTCCCGCGCGTCGGGAATGGCCCGCCCGATGATGACGGAAAGGGAATATTCCAGATAGGACTTGCGCAGTTCCTTTTCTATGTCGATCCCGGGCCGCGCGTCACCGGCCCCGGCAGGGTCTTTGCCCGTTTCGTCAAGCAAATTCGTCATTATTATGCATACCTTTCGATTTTATCGGGGCGCTGCCCCGGACCCCGCCGGGGGAAATGATTTCCACCGGACCCCCTCAGCCGGGGCTTCGCCCCGGCCCCGGAGGCATATACAATCAGCTTTGCAGTACTCTGGAGCATTTCAACTGTGAAAATGCGCACCCGTAAATGGGGGTGCAGGGGAATCATTCCCCTGCCGGGTCCAGGGCGGAGCCCCGGCCGCCGGAGGCATACAAAATCAAATGAAAAAGTCTTTTTTCGCTAAATATCCAAATCCTGCACAGTTAGGGCATTGCGTTCGATAAATTCGCGCCGGGCTTCGACGCGGTCGCCCATCAGTTCTTCAAAGGCATCGCTTGCTTCTTCTGCGTCGTCCACAGTCACGCGCAGCAGTATGCGGTTTTCGGGGTTCATGGTCGTGACCCAGAGCTGTTCGGGGTTCATTTCGCCGAGGCCTTTGTAGCGTTGGATATTAATGCCTTTGCGCGCCTCTTCGAACAGTTTGTCTTCCAGGTCGAAGAAGCCTTCGGCCTGTATCCGGGCGTCGTTTACTTCGAGTGTGAAGGAGGTACCGCCGCATTGCCGGCGTATATCCTCGCAGGCTTTCCAGGCTTGACGGTACATTCTGGAACCGAAAAATTCGAGGCCGAGTCTGGTACGGTGACCGTTGCCGTCTTCAAACACCACTCTGTACAGTTGTTCGAGGTCGGTTTCCTCACGTTCGACGGTCAAAGTGAATCCTTGGCTGCTCATCCGTTCGCGGAACCGGGCGAGTTCCGGTGTTTCTTCGATGAATTGTGCGGGTTCGAGTCGGGAATCGTAGTGCAGGAAGCACATGAACAGGGCTTCGGCAATGCCCGCGTTTTCCGCGTCGCGCAGCCTGGCGCGTATAAAGGCGATATCTTCGGCCAGACGCGCGACTTCGCGACCGGCGTAACTGCGCCCGCCGGTGGAGCGCACAACGGCCGTCTTGCTGATGCGGTTCAGGAGAAAGTCGGTCAGTTCGTCGTCATCCTTGATGAATTTTTCGAATTTGGCGTTGTGGGCGCGGTAGAGCGGAGGACGGGCGATAAAGAGGTGCCCGGCTTCTATAAGTTCGCGGTACTGGCGGAAGAAAAAGGTCAGGAGCAGTGTGCGGATGTGCGCGCCGTCGACGTCGGCGTCGGTCATGATGGCTATAGTATGATAGCGCAGGCGGGAGAGATCTATGTCGCTTTCACCGCCCACAAGGCCTATACCCGCGCCCATAGCCGTAATCAGGGATTTTATCTCCTCATTGTTCAACATTTTATCGAAGCGCGTACGCTCCACGTTCAGTATTTTGCCGCGCAGGGGGAGGATGGCCTGGCGGCGCGGGTCGCGGCCTTGTTTGGCCGAGCCTCCGGCCGAATCGCCTTCGACGATGAACAGTTCGGATTCAGAGGGATCCTTGCTCCGGCAATCGGCAAGTTTGCCCGGCAGGGAATTGTCGGACAAGGCTCCCTTGCGCCGGACCAGTTCTTTGGCCTTGCGCGCGGCATCGCGCGCTCTGGCGGCGTCGACGGCCTTGTCGATAATCAGCTTGATGTCTTTGGGATTTTCTTCAAAAAAGGCGTTGAGCTTGTCGTACACTATGCCGCCTACTATGCCCGCGGCCTCGCTGTTGCCCAGTTTGGTCTTGGTCTGTCCTTCAAACTGCGGTTCGGGCAACTTGACGGACACTACAGCCGTCAATCCTTCACGCACATCCTCGCCCGACAGGGTGAGCTTGAACTTTTTGTTCAGCTCGGAATTTTTCAGGTAATTATTAATCGCTCGCGTCAGAGCGGTCCGGAAGCCCACAAGGTGTGTACCGCCTTCTTTGGTCCGGATGTTGTTGGCGAAGGTCAGGACATTTTCCTTGTACCCGGCGTTATACTGCAGAGCGAACTCCGCCGTTGTGCCCTGAGATTCGCCGCTGCCGTAGATAACGCCGTGCACGGGGACTTCTCCCTGATTCAAATCGCGTACAAACTGCGCTATCCCGCCCTCGAAGCGAAATATTTCCTTTTCGTCCGTGCGTTCGTCGATAAATTCTATTTCCAGGCCGCTGTTGAGATATGCCAGTTCTTCCAAGCGCTTACGCAATATTTCGTAGGAAAATTCCAGGGTTTCAAAGATCAGGTCATCGGGCGAGAAGCGCACGGTCGTGCCGTGTGCCGATGTTTCTCCTATACAACGCAGGGCTTCGAGAGGAACGCCGCGCGAATATTTCTGGGCGTAAACGCGGCCTTCCCGGCGTATGGTTACTTCAAGGGATTCCGACAGGGCATTGACGCAGGACACTCCGACGCCGTGCAGGCCGCCGGACACCTTGTACGACTGGTTGTCGAACTTGCCGCCCGCGTGCAGACGGGTCATCACCACTTCAACCGCAGGAATGCCTTCTTTGGGATGTATACCCACAGGTATGCCGCGCCCGTTGTCCGATACCGAACAGGAACCGTCGACATGCAAACGCACGGTGATTCTTGTGCAGAACCCGGCCATGGCCTCATCTATGGAATTGTCGACGACTTCGTACACAAGATGATGCAGACCGCGCGCGTCCGTACTGCCGATGTACATGGCCGGCCGCCTGCGGACGGCTGCAAGACCTTCCAAAACGGTTATGCTTGCTTCGTCGTATTTTTTTTCGGACGTTTCATCCAGTCGGTCGGCTGCGGGCTTTTCTTCCCGTCCGGCCCCGTCGGATTTTCCGGTATAATCAAACAGGGACGCAATCTCGCTCATCAAGTATTCCTTTATGTATGCTTTGAAAACTTCGGTAAAATATCAAGCCTGCTCTTCACTGTAGCCGGCATCGTCGACTATTTTCATAGGCATGAGAATCACCAGGTAGTCTGCATCGTCGACGCCTCGTATGCCGCAGGGACCTTCGCTGCCGGTCATGGACAGGTTGAGTTCTTTGGAAGTGTAGTGATCCAAGATGGTCAACAAGTTGCCGGTCGGAAAAGCAATTTTGCCTATGCTGCCCTCGTACGTCGCATCCAGGCTTTCCGATGCCGACCCGAAATCCTGCCCTTGGGCGGTCATGACGACCTCGTGGGCGGACAGGTCGAAATACGTGCACATATTGCTTTCGGTATTAAAGATGGCTATGCGTTGTAAAGCGTTCTGCGTTTCCTCGCGGGGCAGGGAAAGACGAGAGATGCCGCTTTCCGAAAGTCGTGAGATAAACACGGTATAGTCAGGGTACTGATACGCCGACAAGGGCATGCTGAAAAATTCCCGCCCCGCTTCGTCGCGCAGGAACAGCCGCTTTTCGCCCGTATTCAGATAAATTTCCCCGTTGCCGAGCCATTTTTTCAATTCACTCAAGTATTTTTTCTGGATGAGTATACCGTCCTCAGGCAACAGGGCGCGCAGATCGTCATGGGTAAACGACTGCATGGCAAACTGGTGCCCGTTCATACCTGAGGCTTCGATCCGCCCTTCCGGAGCGGGCTTCAGGAAAAAGCAGGACAGCGCGTCGGTGCCTTCGTCGCCGATGCAGTACGCGATGCGCTCAATGAGTTCCTGAAGAAAAGCCCCGGACCAGAGAACCGCTCCGTCATCGGGAAACTCGGCGAACTGCTGGAACCACGTGGCGTCGTTGACCGCAAGTTTGTATTTGCGCCGTCCCTGGTCGATGTGCATGACGGAGGCCGCTTCGTCAACGCGCAGGGTAATTTCACCCGGCGGCAGGCGTTTCAACAGTTCGACGAAATGTCTGCCCGGCACTCCCGCCAGCCCGTCCTGCTGCACAACGGCCGCATAAGAACCGCGAAACTCGATATTGGAATCCGTGGACAGTATTTCAAGGCGTGAAGACGCCGCCCTGAGCCAAATGGAACGAAGATAGGCCGCTCCCGTGCGTTGAGGGATGATGTTGGCGGCTTTTTGCAGACCGTCGATGATTTCTTCTTTATAGACTGTTACCAACATATATTCTCCTTTTTGTTGTAATAGTGCCTGTCGCTATGTTCGTAATTCATTCAACGGTTTTTTTTAATTATATTTTTCGGCGACGAGTCGGAAAATTTGCGGTGTGCGCCGTTTGTGCGGCGCACATTGCCGGTGTGCGCGTCCGGCTGTCAGCACCGGCTGAGACATTTTTGTTTCAATTCCTCGACAAGTTTGTGCGTATCGTTGTCGTCTTCGCAGCGTTTCCTGACGCTTTTCACGGCGTACAGGACGGACGTATGATCCCGTTTTCCGAAGATATTTCCTATAGATACCAGGGTCAGATTGAGGAGTTCCCTGCAGAGGAAAACGGCGGTATTTCTGGCCGGCGCGAGCTTGCCGTCGCGGCGTTTGCCTATGATATCTCCGGCGTCGACGGCAAAGTGTTCGGCGACAACGGCGATGATAAGTTCGGGAGTAAGGCGGGTGAGCCCGGTTTCTTTCAGGGTCAGTGCTTTGTAGGCTTCCCGTGCGGAAGCGGGCAAACCGTTTTTCGACGACATTGCCGTGTAGGCCGTAAGTCGGGCGAAATAGCCGTCAATGCTGCGTATATCCGTATTTTTGCTTGCCAGGGCAAGGAGTTGTTCCTTGTTCAGGTTGAGTTTCAGGTCTGTGGAGAGTCTTTCGGCATAGCCGAGGCGAATGTCGAGGTCCGGGCGTTTGAGCTCCACGACGAGGCCTGAGGTGATGCGTGAGAGCAGCGGCTGGTCCGGCAGGCATGCGGAGGGGTGGCGGTCGAAGGAAAGGGCCAACAGTTTGTGTGAAGAAAGGTAGATATCCATCAGGGCGACAAGGGCATCCCGCATATTGGAGCAGGAGGCTATCCGTTGAGCGTCGTCGAGGAAAATGCAGGATTTGTCCGAGGCCGGGCAGCGTCCCGGCGCGGTTTCGAGCAAGGCCGGAAAGGTCATGATGTTGCCGTAAAAAATTTTACATCCCTTTTTTTTAAGGGCGCGGGCCATAGCGCCGAGAAGATGGGATTTTCCCGAACTGCTGGGCCCGTATACGACAAAGGGATTATAGCGGGGAGGGTGCCCGGAGGAAACGAGTTCCGTCGTTTCAAGGGCTGCGGTTACGGGCAGGTCGTTTTTACCGTTGAACAGGAAATTCTCGAAGGTATAGTGTTCCGGCAAAGCGGAGACGTCTGAGGAGGTGTTTTCGGGCGGGTCGTTTTCGCAGGATCGCAGTATGGTTACGTCGCGGCCTTCCGCATGTTGGGGATCGTGGTTCCGCTTGCCGCCGTCGGGCGCGGAAAAACGGTAATCAGGGCTTTCTTCGTAGCATGGGCAGGGTGCTCCCTCGAAGGAAGACAGGGCCTGTTCGAACTCTTTCCTCACATGCTGCATGAAACGGCGGCGGAAGAACATGTGGGGAAAAATAATGTACAGAATCCCCTTATCCGGCTCGGGACGGATATCCAGAGGGTCGAACCAGTGTTCAAGTTCGGAAGAGGGAAAAAAACTTTCTAGGTGCTTGCGGAGATGTTGTTTGTACACGATGTCGAGCAGGGTTATGTCCCGGTAAGGGGGTCGGGCCGCGATGCGGGAATGCCGGGCCGGGCGGCGGGCTCATCGACGCGTCGTCCGCTTGTCTAGCATAGAAAGCATTCTGTTTCAAGGACCGGGAACGGTCGGAATCACGATGTCTGCGCAAAGGATTGGGCCGCCTTTACGAAGACTTCCGCAAGCGACGGGTCGAAGTTGGTCCCCATGCCTGCCAGGATTATCTTGACCGCGTCTTCGTGACTCAGCGCCTTTTTGTAGGGGCGATCCGAGGTCAGGGCGTCATATTCGTCGACTATGGCCATTATGCGCCCGAGCAGGGGGATTTCTTCGCCCGCGAAACCGTAGGGGTAGCCGCTGCCGTCCCATTTTTCGTGATGAAAAGCTGTAAAGGTCTTGGCGTACTGCAAAAAGCGACTGTCTTCTTCCCCGTCTTCCAGTCTTTCGAGAAAGCCCACACCAACGAGTACATGCTGCTGCATCTCCGTGAATTCCTCGCGGCTCAACCTTCCGGGTTTTTTCAAAATATCGTCGCTGATGCCTATTTTTCCGACATCATGCAGTTGTGAAGATTGGACGAGGAGTTCCACATCCCAACCGGAAGACTGTTCCGGCCGGATTCCCGCATTGATTATTTCGTTCAGGAATATTCTCAGATAGCGTTGGGTATTGGTTATGTGGACACCTGTAGAACCGTCGCGGCTTTCCACCATTTCGGCCATAGCAGCCAGAATTTTATTTTGGAGTTTGACAATGGTTTTAGTTTTTGCTTCGACCATGTCTTGAAGATTTTCATTGTAATTCAAGAGTTCCCGCTTTTGATTTTCCAAAAGCAGGTGCAGAGCGACGCGTTTGCGCAACAGAGGCGGGGAAAAAGGTTTGGTGATGTAATCGACGGCACCGAGTTGCAACCCTTTCAGTTCGTAGGTGCTTTCTTCCATGGCGGTAAGGAAGATGACGGGGATATCACGCGTTTCCCGGCGTTCCTTGAGGATGTTGATAGCCTCGAAACCGTCCATGTCGGGCATGTCCACATCCAGAAGGATGAGTTCCGGTTTGCGCCATTCCAAGGCTTGCAGCATTTTTGAAGCGGACGGCACGGTGAGCACTGTGTA
>JAITDR010000213.1 GCA_031282465.1 Desulfovibrio sp. | reverse complement strand
GGCGTCTGGCAAGCCTGTACCGGCAGAGACTTCATTCTGGGCTATGCCCCCAACGCCGGACGGCTTACGGGCAGCCTGGGGGATTACAGCGTGGGGAATTACATTGCCCTGGCCGTAATTCCCGCGTTCGGGCTGTGGTCGATTCTACGGCGCGGGCTACCGCCCGTAAGCGCCGCTTTCATGTGGACGGCGGCGCTCTGGCCCGCGTTCTTTCTCCTTGTGGGAGCGGCAAGCCGTAGCGGAGCGCTGGCCGCGGCCGCGGCGCTCGCCGTTCGACTTCTGCTGACCGACGCGGCACCGCGCCGAAAATACGCGCTCCTGCCCGCCGCGCTTCTGCCGCTCATCCTGCTGCTGCAAGGCAGGGCACACCTGGACGCAGTACTGGAGGACGGACGCTGGAGCCTCTGGAAACTGGGATGGAGTGTTTTTCTGGAACATCCCTGGTTCGGAGCCGGCGCCGGGCAATACAACGCGGCCTTCCGTGCGCTGGATCTCGCGCCGGGAAAAGACCTCATCACCATCAGCCATCCGCACAACATTTTTCTGGATATGCTCTACGCGCACGGGCTGGTAGGGTTTGCCCTGGGCATGATCTTTCTGACGGGCTTCGTGTGGTGGGGATACAAACGCATCCGGCCGCGCCTTCGGGAAGAAAGCGCCGGCGAGGGAGCGGGCATCTACTGGCGGCTGACGGTCTGGTTCTGGATAGGATTCGCGGCGTGGCCGATCAACGGCATCTTCGGTCACGATTTTTACCGCACTTGGTGGATGGGGCTGGCCATGAGCCATTTGGGCATCATGATCGGCGCCGTGGTCAACGGCCCTGCAAAGCCGGATGCTCGGCCGGGGCAAGCCTGACGGCCCGATACCGCCCCGAGTCGGCCACAATATCCATGTGAATCCCGGACCGGCGGGCGGCCGCCGTCACAAGTGCTTCGTTCATGCCCGGCGCGGTTTTGCTTTCCTCCATGACCAGATACACTGTCTCTCCCGAAGCGGCGCGACTGAACGCCGCATCAATAAAAGCGGCATCAACCCCGTCCGACCGAATCCTTACGTCAGCCTGCCTGCCGAGTTCGAAAAAGAGCACAGCCGGAGCATCCACATTGGTCATCACAACATCATGCCCGCCTGCCTGCAGCTTTACCGCGCGGTATACGCCGCTTTCAACAGGCGAATGATCGGGTATTGCCCTGTAGGCGACACCGATGAATATCAGGTTGTAGACGCAGACCAGAACGGCCCCCGCTACGCGGCATCTTTTATCCCGTAAAAAACGACTCACAACGGCGGGGAGCGCGCCTGCCGGCCGGGAAGCGACGCAACGCACCGCCCAAGCGGCGCCGTACCCGGCGCAAACCGCACACAGAGGGTACCACGCGACATTGTAAATTGCCCGTTTGCCCGTTACACCGCACAACAGTAAAAGCATCAGCCAACCGATTCCCACCGCCGAAACACCGGACCAATTCCCCCTCCGCCGGGCAACGACAAAGGCCGGCAACGACGCCGCAAAAGCGCACATCGCCGCAGGACTATACAACAGCGCCGTTTTTATCGGGTAAAAAAAACCTTCGTCGTGACCTTCAATACCGTAGATGAGCCGCTCGGCCACATTATAGACAAAATAGAAGTCCCGGAACGACTCGCCCCAAGTCAGCAGCCCGTATACATACCAGCCTGTGCCCGCCAGGAGAAAGGTTGCGGAACTCCACAGAAAAGAACGCAACGGCTTTGCTGCGTGGTCGCAATATTTCCAGTAACAGTAAAAAAGCGGAAGAACAGCGCCGAAAAAAGGATGCTTCACCCATGCGCCGATGCTGAGCAGCAACCCGGTCAGCACTCCGCCGGCAGGCGTATGCCGCCCTTTGCCGAAACAGCCCCATAAAAGCGCCGCGACAAGACTGAACGACGATGCGGATTCCAGTTTGCCCAGCCGCGCGATGTTGAGCCAGTGCGGGTTGGTCGCCAGACAGGCCAGCGCAAAGCAGGCCGCCCAAGCAGACCCGGTCGCTTTCCCGGTCAAGCGGTACACGCAGACAAGGCATCCGACGGCAAACAACACCCCCGGCAGGCGCAGAGCAAACAGTCCGGGGCCGAAAAGGTGAAAACAGACGGCGGCCAGCCAGTAATACAGGGGCGGCTTGTTGAAATCCGGGCCGGCAAAAGTGCGGACGGTCAGGGATATACCGTCTTCGTACATGTGCAACGCCCGCATTGCGGTCAACGCTTCATCCCAGGGATACAGACTCCCCCGGCCGAGATGCAGCGCAAGCAGAATGACCCCGAACGCAAAAATTGAATACGCCGCATGCCGCGGACCTATCCCGTCGGGCGGCAACAGTCGCATCCGGGTTTTGCCCGGCGCGGCCTGAAGATGTCCGCCGGAGACACGTCCCTCCGGGCGCGTTCGGGAAGCTCCCGGACCCATGCTTGACTCCGCAATATCGACGTCCGGGCGGCAACGCTTTGCCGTCGGAAATTCCCGCGCCTTTACATTGTCGGGCATCTTTCGTACTGTGCAACCGCGTTGCGGACGGACGATATCCGTCAGGGCGGAAGCCGACCCGCTCAGGCACGACAGCAGGACAACACTTGCCGTCCCCGCCTTCAACGACATGATTCTTCTATCCCGCCGGTTGACGAAATGCAATGTTTCAACCCACAGCCGGCTTCGTCGGGAGTCAATCGGAAATCTCCCTGACGGGAGAGGTTGCAAACCTTGAAGGGAATTTTGATGGATCCTGCTCCTGTGCAACCTCTGTCGCGCCGTTGCCGCATACGGCTCCACAGCCTGTGCTGAAAACTTCCGACCTGCTTCGTATCGTTGTCAAACGGCAATTACGCCAGTTGAAACTCGGCGTAATCTTGTCCATCAGCCTCGGCATCGCCATGTTCATCGGTGTCGATGTTGTCGGCAAAGACCTTGAAAACCGCATAGTCGGCGATGTGGCTCTCATTGGGAATGTCACAATTCTGACAGTAACTATGGAAGAACACTTATATCCTAATACACCGCCTCATTTTTTTACCGATAAAACCGTAAAAATGTTTAACAATATTCCTGAAGTCATGTATGCAGGTCTTTCAATGCGTTTTGTTGAAGTAATACGAACGCAAATTCAAGATAAAAATGTTTATATACGCATACGTGGTGTAGATCCTTTCTTTTGGAAGGTCTACGAACTTAAGGCTGACAAAGGAAGGCTGTTAAATGAAATTGATGAAAAAAGGCGTTCACGCGTTTGTGTTTTAGGTATAGATCTTGCACGTAACCTCTTTCAAAATGGACCATATGTTGGTAACACCTTAACAATTTTTAATGATAATTACACTGTAGTAGGGATAGCCGGTGGTTTAATGATGCGTAGTAGAACATTAGATTGTTTTATTCCGTTGACAACAGCATCAGACAGGCTTCTCGCCCCTAATACATACCCGAATATGTTACTTTTGCGGATGCGCGGTATTGATGATGTTGAACCTATTATCAAAAAAATGCCTGAACTCATACTTTCGCAGCAAAATACACCATATTTCAAGATAGAATATGCCAAAGATGAAATAACGACGGTGCGGACGATCATCAGCCGGGTGCATGTTCTGTTGTTGCTGGGCATAGCGGCTTCTTTGGGACTGGGGGCTTTCGGCATCTGGCAAAGTTCCTTTGCCTCGGTGCGTGAGCGCACGCGTGAAATCGGCCTGCAACTTGCCATGGGAGCGGAACAGGGGGACATCATGCGGCAGTTTCTGGGCGAAGCATTGTGCAACGCCCTGCTCGGCGGTCTGGCCGGCATACTTTTCGGGATCATCGCCATTCTGGTGATTTGCCTGGTCATGGACATGCCTGTTGCCTGGCTTTCCATCGTCCTGCATGTGCCGGTCTGTCTTGCGGCCGCGTCGCTTGTCGGCGCGCTCGGCGGCACATGGCCGGCGGTGCAGGCCGGGCGCATGGACGTAGCCTCGGCCTTGCGCTTTGAGTAACAGCGGAGTATGACGCTCTGTCGCACGACAACAAGCGCAGGCACAGCCGCCATGGAAGAATTGTTGGTTGCCGCCGATATCGTCAAAAACTACGGGGCGTATCAGGCTCTGCGGGGCGTTTCCCTGACGCTCCATGCCGGGCGCATGGCCGCGGTCATGGGGCCGTCCGGCTGCGGAAAATCCACACTGCTGCTCATTCTCGGGCTGCTCCAGAAACCCGACGGCGGCACATACACCGGCCTGGGCCGGGATCTGCTCAGCCTTGACGCACGGGAGCAGGCCTTGTTTCGCAGGCAGTTTTTCGGCTTTATTCTGCAAAGTTGCGCCGTGTTTTCCTATTCCACGGTGGAGGAAAACGTGGAGTTTCCCCTCATGTATTCCGGGGTGCCGCGCAAGGAACGCCTGGCACGGGTCAGGGAACTGCTGGAATCGGTGAACCTTGCCGGCAAGGCGCAAGCGCGGAGTAATCTGCTTTCAGGCGGCGAACAGCAACGCGTCGCCATTGCCCGCGCCCTGATCGGCAACCCCCGGGTGCTGCTTGCGGACGAACCGACAGGACAACTTGACGGCGAGAACACCAAAAAACTCATGGCACATTTCCGCCGCGTATGCGACAACCTTGCGGTCGGAATCATAATCGTCACCCATGACCCCCAGGTGGCCGACTATTGCGATACAGTCTATCAGCTCCGGGACGGCCGGGCGATTGTCGCCTGAGGCTCGGCATAGACAACGTTTTTCTTGTTTCAATCCACATCCGGCTCCTCTTTGAAGAGAGGGGCTGTAGAAAAGCTATGCCCGACGCTGCCGGGCGCCAAGCGGGAATCTCCCCGAAGGGAGAAATTCCGGACCATGAAGGAAGTTCTCATGACCCCGGTAAGCAACGGTCGCACCCTGCTGATCCTCGGAATGCTGCTGCTGACGGCAAGCGTCGCCGGCTGCGCGAGAAAAATTGCCGGCAACGACAGACTCGGTCCCCCGTGGAACACCAACATCCTCGACAGGGAAAGCGCATGGTCCGAAGAAAAATTGCCGGTTGCCCCCCTGCCTCCCGCGGGTAAAACCCTGTCTTTTGACGACTGCATTCTTACCGCGGCGCACCACGCGCCGGATATGGCGGAAAGCCTGATCGGTCTTGAACTGACGCAGATGGGCTCAGAGTCCGCCGCCGCCAAGAGATTTCCAAGCGTACAGAGCTTTTTCCGCGTCATCGCCAACACCACACGCCAACATAAGCAATACGAAGACACATCCTTTCGCCTCGGTTTCGTTGTTTACGGATTCGAACCGGTGGCGGGCCATTTTTCCCATAAGGCCTCCCTGCTCATGGAAGAGATAGCCCTGCTGACGCACAAAACGGCGCTGGAAAAAAAGGCCGGCCTGATAGGCGAAGCCGTCTTGAGCTTGCAGAGCAGGGAAAAATTGCGGGATCTGCAGAAGACCCGGCTCGCGCAGGCGAAACAGTTCTCGGCGTATCAGAAAGCCAAGGAAGGCCCCGCCCCTAATCCACTGGAACAGGCCAAGGCAGCGCATTTTGAAAAACGTATCGCGGCGGAACTGGAAAAAACCGAGGCGTCGATAGCCTCCCTGCTTCTCGGTCTCAAAGTCCTGACCGGTCTGGACCTGGACAGGAAGCTGAGCATTGATCCCACAAGCCTGAACAGCATGCTGGACGCCGACGGTGCATCCGCGGTCCTGACGAAGCATTCCTGGGAAAGCGTCTGGCAGACTTCACCGGAGTCGGCGATGTTCAAGCTGGCGCTGAAGCTGCGCGACTACGACATCATGTTGAGCTGGACCCGCTATCTGCCCTCCCTGAGTATGGATGTGTACGCGGCCAATCCGACCAGCGACTACGCCACCTATTCCACCAAAGACGATATCTTTCTCAACATCACCTTCACCATGCCCCTGCTGGACTGGGGAGAACGTGAACGCGGCCTGCAGGGCAGCCG